>CBDUUO010000185.1:0-6078 GCA_965370395.1 uncultured bacterium | reverse complement strand
CTGCAATTATACCGCTTTTCATAGTAATGTTCCGAATTACGGAATTGCGGTATAAGCGATTGTACGGTTGTAGAAAAAAACGTTTGAATACCGGAACGTTTTTTTGACAACCACTATAGAGGCAGCTAAAAATTAATTCAATCAGCCACATATGTCAATGCAGTCGGTTTCACTGTTGATTCGATGAAAAAAGAAAAAACCATATATTTGATCGACGGCACCGCATATATTCACCGGGCGTATCATGCCATCCGGGGATTATCCAATTCAAAGGGGCTTCCGACCAATGCAGCATTCGGATTTACACGCATGCTTCTAAAACTCATTGAGGATCACAACCCGCAGTATGCAGGCATGTTTTTTGATGCCAAAGGTCCGACGTTCCGCCACGAAATGTTTGCAGAATACAAGGCCAACCGCCCACCCATGCCGGACGATATGGCCGTTCAGATACCTTATATCAAAGAAATAACAGCTGCATTTCAGTTCCCGATTATCGAAATGGAGGGATTTGAAGCCGATGATTTAATCGGAACCTATGCCCGTATTGCCGAAGAGAATGGCTATTCGGTGGTTATGGTTACCGGTGACAAGGATTTTATACAGCTGGTGACCGATCAGGCGATTATCTGGGATCCCATGAAGAATGCGACCATCGATGCCGGATTCGTAAAGAAATCCTATGGCGTGGGGCCGCAACAGATGGTCGATGTCATGGGGCTTTCAGGCGATACAGCCGATAACGTACCGGGCGTTCCGGGAATTGGTCGGAAAACGGCGCTTACGTTGATCCAGGATTATCAGAGTATGGCCAAGCTTTACGAAGCTGTTGATTCGATTACCAGGAAAAAGCAGCGTGAAAACCTGATCAATTATCGGGATCAAGCCTTTTTGAGCCGTGATCTGGTCACCATTGACACACAAGTTCCGGTTTCCGGTGATTTAGCAATTTTTAAAATCGGTCCGCCGGACAGCGGGGTGCTTTCGGAGCTTTATAAAACCCTTGAATTTCGCCAATTGCAGCAAGCCATTTCCGGAAAGACCGATCTCAGTAACAAAGATTACCGGGCTGTACTGGAAATGGACGAATTTGCAAAGCTGATTGCCCGCCTGAAAACAGCCCGCATATTTGCCCTGGACACCGAGACGACATCCCAGAATCCCATGGAAGCCAGATTGGTGGGTTTATCCTTTGCCCTGCAGGCCAATGAAGCGTTTTATATTCCCTGTGCCCATGACTATATCGGCGCTCCGCAGCAGTTGCCGTTAGCCGAAGTCTTAAACCAGCTCAGGCCGGTTTTAGAGAATCCGGCCATTAAAAAGGTCGGGCAAAATATTAAATATGATTGGATTGTTCTATCCCGTCACGGTGTGAATCTTGAGGGTGTGGTCTTTGACACCATGGTCGCCTCTTACCTGCTGAATCCATCGAAAAGGGCCCACAATCTGGACCAGATTGCCCTGGATTTCCTGGGCCATAAAACCATCCCCTTTCAGGAAGTCGCCGGCAAAGGGAAAAACGCATTATTATTTAATCAGGTGCTTCTGGAAAAGGCCGTGCCTTATGCATGCGAGGATGCCGACATCACCTTAATGGCAAAAGATGAACTGAAGCCCCGGCTTGAAGAGATTGAGCTGAATCATTTGATGGAAAACGTCGAGATGCCCCTGGTGCCGGTTTTGATGCGGATGGAAATGCAGGGCACCTGTATCGATATCGACCGGCTACATGAACTTTCTAAATCGTTTGAACATCAGCTGAAAGCATTGAAAGCCGGCATTTATGAACTTGCCGGTGAAGAATTCAATATTAACTCATCCCAGCAGCTCGGCAATATACTGTTCAATAAGCTCCAGCTGCCGGTGTTGAAAAAAACCAAAAAGAAAACCGGCTATTCGACCGATGTGGATGTTTTAACCCGGCTGGCGGAAGAACATGAAATGCCGGCGCTCGTTTTAAAGCACCGCACCTTATCCAAATTGAAATCCACCTATGCCGACGCGTTAATTGATCTGGTCAACCCGGAAACCGGGCGGATTCATACCTCTTATAATCAGAGCGTAACCGCCACCGGGCGCTTAAGCAGTTCCAATCCCAATTTACAAAATATTCCGATTCGAAGCGATGAAGGCATGGAGATCCGCAGGGCCTTTGTGCCCCGCAAAGGCTGGAAGCTGGTTGCGGCGGATTATTCCCAGGTGGAACTTCGTATTCTGGCACATTATTCAGATGACCAAATTTTAATAAAGGCGTTTCTGGAAAATGAGGATATCCATACGCGAACCGCTACCGAGGTATTTCAGATACCGCCGTCATCGATTACAACCGATCTCAGGCGGCAGGCCAAGGTAATTAATTTCGGCATTATTTATGGAATGAGTGCTTTCGGGCTTTCAAAGCAACTTGGCATCGGCCAAAAAATGGCCAAAACTTATATTGATAACTACTTTGCCAGATACAAAGGCGTAAAGCGTTTCATCGATCAAACGCTTATGGAAGCCAATCGGACAAAAAGGGCCAGCACGCTTCTGGGGCGCATACGCCTTCTACCGGATATTGGCAACAGCAATCGTATCGTACGGCAGGCTGCCGAGCGTACGGCCGTTAATACGCCGCTTCAGGGGTCAGCCGCCGATCTCATTAAGCTGGCCATGATCAAGGTGGATGGCGCGATCAGAGATAGAAAGCTGGAATCAGCGATGCTGCTCAGCGTACACGATGAGCTTGTTTTTGAAGTTCCGCCGCATGAACTTGATACCGTAACACTTATGGTCAAAGAGATTATGGAAGGTGTCTGGGATCTTAAAGTGCCGCTCATGGTAAACCTTGCGGTGGGCGATAACTGGGCGGAAGCCCACTAGGATTGAATATTGTATATTGATAATTGAATATTGGTGAGGATTATCAAAAATTGATCGTTCGACCCAGAGGCTCTCGACGGGCAGAATTCCTTAAATCGTCACTCGACAATCGTCAATCGTCAATTCGTATATCCCAATTTTCAAGAAAAACTATTTTTTCTTTTCAATTTCTTGTTTAGACTCAGCATACTTACTTGATCCTTTCACGGTGTCATGAACCGTTTGGTAAATGTTTTTAAAAAAGTCAGGAAAACCGGCCGGTGATATCCGACCGCCTTCAATGAATTTTACCACAATTTCCTTGGTCGCCCTTAAAATCTGTTCATCCATAGAGGCCATTTAGTCCGTCTCCTTATTAGAAAAATATTTAATAATTCAGAATATTTTTCAAAATATTCACCGGGTGTCAAGGATCATTCCGCCTGTGTAAAGTTGGACTGCGCCCATTCATCAGACCGTTTGACATAGCAGGGATAATTATTCTAACATTGATGACTTTGTTTTCTGGAGCATGTCAGAGATCAGCAGGTTTGCCGTAATCCAATGTAATGGGGTGCTGGAATAATGGAATGTTGGAATACTGGGTTTAAGCGGAATAGGATCTATTTTTATATAGATGGCTCTGATCGGAAATTAAAATCAGGACATCATCCGGTTTTTACACCCAATATTCCATTTTTCCAATATTCCATTATTCCATATTAACAAGGGAGTGTTGAAACAGAACGATGATGATGCCCAATTCAAAATTGATCTTCAAATTGACGTTATTTCTCCTGTGGCTCCTCTGGTTTACAGGCATTCATTTTGTCCTTGTCAGTTGTTCCACCGGTTATAAGGAAACCCTGGATAAAACCAAAAAAACCGTAACCAAGACCACCAAGAAATTTACACGCAAAATCAGATTTTCCGATGATGATCTCCAGAGAATGGCCGCCGTTATCGGCTTTGAAAATAAATCGTTGTATCACTCGCAAGATTTTACCCAACTATTTCGAAAAGGAATCCCCGAATACCTGAATAATGAATGTGATGACGTTACCGTTGCAAATCCGGATGCCGGCGAAGATATGGAAAGTTTCAAGGAATTGCCGCTGTTGCCATCCGGCCAGGTTGATAATTTTGCCCTGGCGATCATTGGTCGGCAGCTTGGATTAAGTGCGGTCGTCACCGGCAGCCTGGACGATATCGGTATGCTGGACGAGCTGCGGGGTATGGTCTGGAAAGATACCCATCATCTGATTCAGATATTGCTCAGCATCGCGGTTTATGATACCGAGACCGGCACCAAAATTCTTGATGAGAACTTCAGCCGTAAAGTTGAAATCGAAGAACTGGATTACGAGTTGATGCAGTCGGAAGGCAAATTGATATTGCCCGATTTGAATGAAACCTTAAGCGATCTTATTAAGGAAATGGGCGAAACCATTTGCTGGGCGATCGAGGATCAGCCCTGGAACGGCTTTATCATAGCTGTTGATGAAGATAAAATTATTCTTTCCTCCGGAAGCCGGGTGGGCCTCGAGCCGGGGGACGAATTTGAGGTTTTTGATACCAGCAGAATTCTGGAAGGACGCAATGGTCAGCGGTTTTTTTACCACGGGGCAAAAATCGGTGAAATTAGAATTGTCGAGGTTGAACCCGATAGGGCCAAAGCCGTCATCGTCTCCGATAAGGGGATAAAAACGGGAAGTTCGGTACGTGTCAAGTAAACCCTTTCTTATGCCTAAAGGAATAATAAAAGTGACTAAATTGATCTAAAGTGAGCTAAAGTGCCTAAAATTGAGGAATTCTGTCCGTTTTATAAAAGATGGAGCGCCGCGACACCAAAACTTTAGGCACTTCCAACTTTAGTTCACTTTAGGCACTCTCATTGTTTGACCTGTAAGGATTTTTTATAGGCCTCAATCCGTTGCAGGGCTTCGGTTTCTGTAGAAATGTGATTGATCGATTTGCGAAATTGGCTGCTGTTTCGAAGCCCTTTGGCAAACCAGCACAAACGGCTGCGCATCATCCTGCATGCGATTTCTTCACCAAAATACTTCACTGATTCCCGTACATACCGAATCATAATCTCAAATCGGTGTTCCAGGTCAGCTATCGGTTCCGCCTCACCCCGCATGCGTGCCAGCACATTAGAAAAAATCCATGGATTGCCAATGGCCATTCTGCCGATCATCACCGCATCACATCGGGTTTGCTCCAGCATGGCGATCGCGTCATCCGCACAGAATATATCTCCGTTGCCGATTACCGGAACGTTAACCTGCTTTTTTAGTTCTGCAATGATGGCCCAGTCGGAGTGACCGCTAAACCCCTGGGTGGCGGTTCGCGGGTGAATGGTAATGGCATCGACACCGCAGGTTTCAGCGATTTGCGAAATTTCGAATGCCTGATTGCCCGTTGGATTCCAGCCGGTTCTTAATTTAATGGTGAGCGGGATTCGGACCGCATTTCGAACGGCCTTGATGACCGCTTCCGCGGTCTCGGGTGCTTTCATAAGCGCCGCCCCGGAACCGGTTTTGATGATTTTTCTAACTGAACAACCAAAGTTTATGTCAATGATATCTGCGCCGGAAGACTCAACAAACCTGGCGGCTTCGGCCATAACATCCGGTTGCGAACCGAATATCTGTACCGATAGCGGCTGTTCTTCCGGCAGACTGTCCAGCAGCTGTTCGGTTCTTTTTGATTTGTTGACCAGGCCATGGGCGCTGACCATTTCCGAACAGACCAGGGCGCAGCCGGCTTCCTTTGCAAGCAGTCGAAAAGGCAAATTGGTGATTCCGGCCAAAGGGGCTAAAATGGTTTGATTTTCAAGCGTTACGGCTCCGATTTGCATAAAATTAGTCAGTTGTTGTTAATCATTTTTATTTTAGACAGGATTTATACAGCAAAAAAGATTCCATCAATTTTATGCAAATAGCAATAACATTAATCACTGCAATGGACAACAAAGACCAGACAACAGAGTCATCGTGAAGTTGGATTGGCGTAGCAAAATAAGCAATTGTGATAGCAGGGATGATGATGGTAGGAGCCAATATCCACCGATATTTTGCAACCGCACCGCTTTTTATCCGTTCCATGAACCAGGGCATGTAAAATGCCGGTATATCGGTTCGCCGCGATGCAGATAAAACTACTTTTGGGGTGGGGTTCAAATTCATTTCCGCTTAAGGTCCGCCAGCGATATAACTTTAGCGCCTTTATCAT
>CBDUUO010000184.1:0-6088 GCA_965370395.1 uncultured bacterium | reverse complement strand
GACGAATTGCGGTTTTGCAGACCGCTGCCTTACCACTTGGCTATGCCGCCAAAAAAATGGAGCGGGAAACGGGATTTGAACCCGCGACTTCGACCTTGGCAAGGTCGCACTCTACCGCTGAGTTATTCCCGCTCATGTAAACTTTAATTTTTAGCCCGTAAACAGCATTTTGTCAACAAAAAATCATCCCTGCAGAAGACTTCTGGACCGGATGAAATAATCCGCCCCCGACCAGATAGTGAACACCAGCGCTCCCCACAAAAACAAATTGCCGATGACCTGTACATTGAGGCCAAAAAACGGATAGTGGAACATTAAGGGAATAATGGCTGCAATCTGAAAGCCGGTTTTGTATTTCCCCAGGTTGGATGCCGACAGGTTTCCGCCCTTTTCGGCGATAATATTGCGCAAGCCGTTAACGGCGAGCTCGCGGCCGATAATGATACATGCCATCCAGGCCGGCACCCACCCCAGAGAGGTCAGCATGATAAAGGCCGATGAAACCAGCAGCTTGTCGGCAACCGGGTCCATAATCTTTCCGAGCGTGGTCACCAGGCCCCTTTTGCGGGCCAAAAAGCCGTCCAGATAATCGGTAATTGCAGCGGCACTGAACAAAAGCCCTGCAATAAGTGTACAAATTTTGTTGGGAAACAGTAACAGAACAATAATGACCGGCACCGCTGCAATGCGAAATAGGGTCAGCTGGTTGGGACCGTTAATTAGGTTTTTCATTTTTTTCATGAATTTTTTGGTTTGGCACTAATTTTCTTTGGTTTGGCGGGCAATATATTTATCGCGGCATTCTTTGCTGCAAAAATACAGATCGTTGCCGCTTAAATTCAAATGGACGGCATCACGCCGCGGGAAATAGGTCTCACAATACGGATCTTTAATCATGACATCGTCGATCTGGCCGGCCCCCTTGGCGGAGACGTTTTTTGGGGGTCGGGCATCCGGAAACATCCATGATTTCATGGCACGGTATAACAAATACCCTACCGCGAGAAGTATTAAAATTTTGATCATTTATACTCCAACACTTTTTGCTTGTCTTGCCCCAGACGCCTCAGCAAAAATTGCATGTCCTGTTTCAATACCGGATGGATGATTGCCGGATCTATATCACAGATCGGCTTTAACACAAAGCTCCTTTTATGCATGCGGGGATGCGGCACCACCAGGCGCTCAGAGTCGATGATGCGATCATCGTACAAAATAATATCCAGATCCAGAATCCGGGGACCAAACCGAATCGGGTCATGCATGCGCCCGGCGGCCCGCTGGATATGTTCGATATGATCCAGAAGTTGAAACGGATCATGTGCGGTCTCAAGTTTGACCATCATATTGATAAACCAGTCCTGATCTTTATAATCCACCGGTTCGGTCGTATAAATGCGGGATTGCGCAAGGATTCGGGAGTTGCCGGATTCTGTGAGCGACTCGATCCCCTTACGGCAATTCTGCAGCCGGTCTCCCATGTTGGAACCGGCCGAGATGTAAGCAATATGCAGGTCTGACATTTGAAAGTGTCGCTTTAAAATCAGATAGTTCGCTTGTAAGGTGCATTCCGGGATAATAGCGATCTGGAATATTGGAATACTGGAATGATGGAAGAATGGGTTTATTTGAATCAAATCAGTTGCAAATTAAGTTGAACCTCCAGTGACCCAATATTCCAATATTCCATCTTTCCAATCTTTTGGATTCATTTCCAGGCATCCGGCTGGAGTTCAGCGCTATAAATAATACGGGCATCGCCTTCCATATAAATATCGTTAAATTGGCCGTCTTTGGCGTTAAAATGGATCGTCAGATATTCCCCGCTGCGGGTTTTGACATCTATCGGTGAATTCATTTTAAAGCGGCTGGCTGCAATAATCGCGCTGGCAATGGCGCCGGTTCCGCAAGCCAGGGTTTCGTCTTCAACTCCCCTTTCGTAAGTGCGGATCTCAACTGCATTGCCTTGATCGCGCTGGACGAAATTGGCATTGGTTCCGGCCGGCGCAAATGTTTGATGAAGGCGAATTTCACGGCCCAGGGTTACCACATCCATATCAGCAACTTGCTCCACCATTACGACGGTGTGGGGAACGCCGGTATTGATACTGCTGATTTCCAGCGAACGATTCGACAGTTTCAACGGGTAAACCAGTTTAAGATCTGAAGGATCCGGCATCTTTACCTTAACGCGGTCCTCATGAATCCGGGCGCTGACCACTCCGGCGTCGGTTTCAAAGGATAAAGTGCTTCCTGCAATACCGATTACATGGGCAAAACGGGCAGCACATCGGGCACCGTTTCCACACATTTCAGCTTTGCTGCCGTCGGAATTAAAAAACCGCCAGCGAAAGTCATATTTGTCGGAAGCTTCAATTAAAATCAAGCCGTCGGCGCCGGCAGACATTTTTCGACGGCAGACGCTGACAATGAAGCCGCTTAAATCCTTATCGGCAACAATCTGATTGCGGTTATCGATAATAATAAAATCATTGCCGGCTCCGCTCATTTTATAAAAGGGTATCGGGTTCATTTTTTCTCTGTATTTACTCCATAAATGAGGGTATGCTTTCGCCTTTCACCAGATCTTGGTATGATTCTCTTTTCTTCACAACGTGATATTGATTATTTTTCACCATCACTTCCGCAACCCGGGGGCGCGAACAGTAGTTGGAAGACATCACGAACCCATATGCACCCGTACTCATTACCGCCAGAAGATCATCAGCGTTCACTGCGGTCAGGTTGCGGTCGAGCGCCAGGAAATCACTGCTTTCACATATCGGGCCCACGACATCTGCCACTGTTAAAGGCGCCTGGGAGCGTACAATGGGCTCAACCGCATGAAAAGCATTGTAGAGAGTCGGGCGCAGCAGATCGTTCATTCCGGCATCCACAATAATAAAATTTTTGCTTTTGCCCGCTTTTTTATAAAGCACGCGGGTTACCAGTATGCCGGCATTTCCCACCAGGACTCTGCCCGGCTCCAGAATGAGCGTTAAATCCATGCCTTCAAGGTTTTTCAGAAAGGCTTGTGCATATTCTTTTAAAGACGGCGGTGTTTCATCCGCATAAGTAATGCCAAGGCCTCCGCCCATATCAATATATTGGATCTGAATCCCCAGTTCGGATTTTAACTGCTTGATCAAAGTCTTTATGCTTTTTAAGGCATCTTCAAAAGGCCCGGCTTCGGTTATCTGAGAGCCGATATGGCAATCGATGCCGATGACTTCAATATGGTCCAGACTGCCGGCCAGCCGGTACCCCTCGAGAGCGGCGGCGGTATCAATTCCGAATTTATTTTTTTTAAGACCGGTAGAAATATACGGATGGGTTTTGGGATCGACATCCGGATTGACCCGGATGGCAATGCGGGCCCGCTGATTTAACTGCCCGGCCCGCTGGTTGATCAGTTTCAACTCATCGAGGGATTCCAGATTGAACATCAGGATACCGGATTTGAGGGCATAATCAATTTCATCAACCCGTTTGCCCACACCGGAGTAAACAATACGGTCCGGTGTAAAACCGGCCTGAATTCCTCTAAAAAGCTCACCACCGGATACAATGTCCAGACCACACCCGGCGATGGCAAATAATTTCAGAATGGCCAGATTGGTGTTTGCTTTAGCAGAGAAGCAAATTAATTTCTCCATGCCCTCAAAGGCTTCGCTGAACGCTTTAAAATGGCGTGTCAGCGTGGCGTGGCTGTATAGATAAAACGGTGTGCCGATCTCGACTGCAATTTTTTGCACCGGAACATCTTCGCAGTATAGTTGATCTTCTCGATAGGTGAAATGATGCATGTTTTTCCTTAATCCCTAACCCGGATCCGCCGAAGGCGGAGAACAAATTGCCACAAAGGCACCAAGACACAAAGCGAAACGCGTAACTTTTTGGTTAATATTCATCTTTGCGTCTTTGTGTCTTGGTGGCGTAAATGTTTTGCCACAAAATGTCGTAGATCCGCCTCTGGAGGGCAAAAAAATAATTTCTAAGGTACTAACACTGGATTGAGTTTTTACTCAATCCGATCAATGGTCGAATTTAACGACATTTGAGTCCTTGCCGCCGATTCCATATTCATCATAGACGGTCACTTTGTAAATATAGCGATACCCCGGCTCGACAAACTCTGTATAACTCATCCTTGTCGGTTTGGATTTTTCAGATCGTTTCTTATGAATCGGGATATCACCGGACACAGAATAACGGATTGGACAATTTTCACAGCTGGCTTCTTCGGCTGACAATTGGGAGCGAAACACCTTAACTGCTGCCGGGGGCGCGGCGCTGCGACCCTCTGCGCTTGGAACGGTCCAGCTCAACTCAACCCTATTGTTATGAACGGTGTATTCGAGATCTTTGACCACCGGCGGTAACGGCCGCCGCGGCGGGCGCGGTGGGCCCTTTCTGCCACACCCGATCCAAAGAAAACTCGATCCGGCGATCACCAATAAAAAAACCGCTATCCGTTTGTTATGGGAATAAGAACCGATTTGCATGAATGCTCATTTTTGAGACAGCTTCTATTTTGTTAGCCGACCAGCGCGTTTCTTCAGTTTCTGCTCCGCAGTCTTAATCGCTGTTTTAACTGCTTTTGTTCCCGTACCGCCCATTGAGGTACGCCGATCGATCATCTGCTGTGTCTCTAAGTAGTCGAAAATGTCGTCTTCGATCTGAGGTGCGTGCTGCTGCAATTCCTTTATCGAAAGTTCATGGATTTCTTTCTTAAGACCTAATGCATAACGAACAACCTGACCGACACAATGGTGGGCCTCCCTGAACGGCATGCCTTTGGTTACCAGATAATCAGCCATATCGGTGGCATTGAGATATCCGCTGTCGGCTGCTTTTTGCATAATGGTTTTGTTGATTTTGATGTTCGGAAGCAATTGAATATAAATTTCAACACAGGCCGTCAGGATATCGGCAGCATCAAACAGCAGTGTTTTGTCCTCCTGCATATCGCGATTATACGACAGGGGCAAGGACTTCATTAACGTCAGCATGGCCATCAGGTTGCCGAATACGCGACCGCTTTTGCCTCTGATCAGTTCGGCAACATCGGGATTTTTTTTCTGCGGCATGATACTGCTGCCGGTTGCATATGCATCCTGCAGTTCAATAAAGCCAAACTCGGCTGAAGACCAGATAATCAGTTCTTCCGACAACCGGCTTAAGTGCATCATGCAAATAGCGGCGGCGGATAAAAACTCAATAATAAAATCCCGGTCGGATACGGAATCGACACTGTTGGCTGAAACTTTCTCAAACCCGAGCAGTTCGGCCGTGTATTTTCTGTCAATGGGAT
This sequence comes from uncultured bacterium, assembly GCA_965370395.1. Lineage (GTDB taxonomy): Bacteria > Desulfobacterota > Desulfobacteria > Desulfobacterales > JAHEIW01 > JAHEIW01. The sequence continues at coordinate 774 of CBDUUO010000184.1, read as the reverse complement.
GCGGCGTGCCGGCAAGGGCTGCGCTGCCCAGCGGCATGACGTTGATGCGCACCAGGCAATCCTGCATACGCGCGGCATCCCGTGAAAACATTTCATAATAAGCCATCAGATGATGCGCCAGCAGGATCGGCTGGGCGCGCTGCAGATGGGTGTAACCCGGCAGCACGGTTTCAATATGGCGCTTGGCAAGGCCCACCAGAACATTTTGCAATTCATACAGATGCTGGATGATGGAAAGGACGGTATCCCTCAGATACAGACGCACGTCCAGTGCCACCTGATCGTTGCGGCTTCGAGCGGTATGCAGCTTGTGCGCAACTTTGCCTGCAATCTCAGCCAGCCGGGATTCAACATGGGTATGAATATCTTCCAGTGCATCGCTGTACGGCAACGTTCCTTCGTCGATTTCCTGCTTTATTTTCTCGAGACCCGCAATTAATTCCTCGGCCTCTTCTGCGGATATAATGGCCGCCTTTGCCAGGGTCCGGCAGTGTGCAATACTGCCCTGAATATCATAGGCATACAGGCGCCGGTCGACAGCGATTGAAGACGTAAATTTCTCGACAATTTTCGCGGTTTTTTCTTTAAACCGGCCGGCCCAGAGTTTTTGTGACATGGTTATATCGGTATTGAGTTTTGGGTATTAGTTGTTATTTTTGTGCATTTTGTGCATTTTGTGGCAAAAAAATTGTATTGGAATATTTTCACTGTCTTGTAACGATTGAATATTTTCGATTGAATATTTAAGGAACCCCTATCAATTGTCGATTGACG
>CBDUUO010000183.1:0-6099 GCA_965370395.1 uncultured bacterium | reverse complement strand
TTTCGCTTGTTAGAAAATCTGGCAAACGGAACATATTTATGACAACCGGTATAAGTGGAATTTCTAAGTGGCTGCCACCAAAATAAAGGAAAACCCGATGCCCAAAAAACGCAAAGCAAATACAAAAAAGCGCGATAAAACCGTCTATCAGGCACACGCGTTGCGTCATGAAATCGTGCACGCTTTTCCGCATGCGGGAGTGCCCGAGATGACCGTGCTGCTGGGCCCGCTGGCCGTCAGCCCTGCTGAAACGGCTGCCTATCGCCTGGTTTGGCCGCATAATATGGGAACAAAACCGAAACTCAAACTGCGTTTCGTTCCAAAAACCCGATTTGAAGAATTCATTAATTGCGCAGCTGACGCGCCGGCCGTCCCGCCAGATTTCTCTAAAAAATTTGCTGCAATGCGGTTAAAGACCCAGAAAAAAAAAGAAAGAGTTGCAATCGATGACAGCCGGCCCGGACGCTGGCAGGAAGGCTGGCAGAAACTGTTAGACCTCAAGACACAGAAGAAATTGCCCAAGACCGCCGCAGTGGAGGTCATGGCGTTTAACTTTAAGGCGGACGACGAGGAGGGGGCTTATGTGTTCGAGCTGGACTGTGGTTTCCAACCGGAGGGACCGTGGGAGGGTGCGCCCGAGGTTCACTGGTTCGAACACCTGATGGTCTACAACAAACCCTGGACCGCTTTCCCGGCGCCAGGGGTGGAAGATATCGCCGAGCTGCTGGTCGATGCTGTCAATCTTTCAGCGAAAAATGGCATGATATGGTTCGTTCACCCGATTTACTTCGCCGAGCAGCTGTTGCGCGTGCGGCTCTCAAAAAAAACGAAACAGGAGATCGCGTATTGTGAAGACCTGCCGTCTGACCTACCGGCTCCCGACAGCAAGCTGGTCTTTCTCCAGTGGGGAAGGCTATTGGCTGGAATGCACCGTATTTGCCTGGAGAGCGACGGGCCCGAAGAGGTCTGCGTGACCACCGACCGGATGGCCGTCCAGGTAGACAACCCAATTGAGCTCACTGCCCTGTTAAAGGAGGTGGTCTGATGGCTTTTTCCCCCGGATCTTTTGACATTATCGCCCAGATAGAGACGGCGGCACTTGATGTGATCGTCGATGTCATTCTCGCTCAGCTCAAAAATGACAACAAGACCAAATTCTCGCAGCAAGTCGGCGGCAGTGGCACCGCCGTTCAAGGAGGGATAGACGTCGAGATTACCGATCTCAGCATCCCGCGTATTCGCAGCGCGAATTTAGCGCAACGCTTCAAAGAGGGCAACACTTTGGCCAGCTTCCAGGTGGATGCCGAGTTGCAGGTCGATGTGACTTTATTTAGGCTGCCACCGTTCAGGCTAACGGAAACGTTCTTTGTTCGGATCAACGACCTTGCTTTGAGCCTGCCCGTATCACCGGGTGGATTGCCGCTGGGGATCTCGCTTGGATTTGCAAACTTCGATCTTGACGCCGGCGGCCTCACCACCTTGCGTGCACTCAATCCACTGTTCGACCTGTTGGCGGATTTCATCAGTCTGGGCATTCGCACCGTATTAACCCCGCTGAAGATGATGCCCATACCCATCCTGCAGTTTGCGGACGCGTTTGCAAAATTCTCTTTGTTATTTGATAAAGACTCGCCTTATCTGGGCACGAATGAAACGGAGAATGGTCTATATTTGGCTACGGATTTTGCCGCGGCCAACCAATCACCATCCGATATCACAACCGTGCGGGATATTATACCGCAGAATAGCCCATTCAATATCGCTGTCGTTTTGAGTAACCGGCCGATCAACCAGTTGATCCCGCTGCTCCTCGCCCAGAACCACCTCAGAAGCGCTATTCCCACCGCCGGTGCCAACTTCGGTGTCGGGCAGGCCACAGTGAGCTTTCTGAATCCGGCATCAAGGCCTGCACGCATTTCTGTGGATGCGTATGCGGCTGCACGCATCAAGGTGAGAAAAGGCGGCTTTTTAGGCTCTCTGTTCGGCAAGAAGAAAAAAGTTACGATCCACGCATATGCCAGAGTGGACCTGGATGCCGGTGTGGTAAAGGACCCGGCGACGCTTATGGCGCACGTGGGCTTCGAGTTTCATGCGACCCTGCAGGCGCGTGTCAGCATCGACAGTGTGCTGGCGGCAGTTCTGATGGTCGTATTACAGCCGTTTGTCATTATATTTCTTCCGGTATTGAGTCAGCTTCTCAACCTTGCCATCGATCAGTTGCTCCCCCTCGAGTGGGAGGAGGATATTGGCGGTGGTTACCTCAAATTGACGCTCAAAAAGCTCAGTGTTCAGCTTGCCGGCGGGGCGGCATTGGGGCTGGGCGGTCTGAGCGAGGCAACCGTGAAGGTTCGACTCGACGCCCGGGGAGACGGGAGCTTTCAGCTTAGCCATTTCATCGCACACCAGATCAATGCGTCCGGCGTCGATCTTAAAGTCGGTTTCGAAAACGACTCTCTGGTCACACGGCAGATCGGTCCAGCGCCGCCCAATGAACCGATTCCGGGCGAACTGTTTCTGGGTATCGAACTGGCGAGACCTTAAAACGAAGCTTAACACAAACCCCCAAACTGGAGCTGAATTTGCTCAGACGTTGTGATCAGCCGTCTGATCCCCAATTTTTGGGAGAAGGCAAACCTTCACCTTTTGCTTGTTATGGGTAAAAAACTGTGGTTGCATGGTTTATTCGAATTGAAACGCCGCTAAAAGGGAGATTGCATGCCGCAACCGAAACACGCTATGGAAATCTTTCAACTGCTCGACAAGTCCAACTGCCGGGAGTGCGGCGAAAAAACATGTCTGGCATTTGCCGGAGCGGTTTTCCAGGGTAAACGAAAGATCGAGGAATGCCCGAAGCTGGACCGGGAAACCATTGAGCGCTTTTCCGGGGCAGGCCAAAATCAGAATAATGTCTTTCAGGAGGGAGCAGACTACCTGGAAAAGCTGAAAAACGAGATCGCCGGTACAGATCTTGCCGAAGCTGCCAAAAGAGTGGGAGCTAAATTCTCGGGCGGCAAACTGACGCTCAAGGTGCTGGGCAAGGATTTCAGCGTCGATACAAAGGGAAATCTATCCGCCGACATCCACATCAATCCCTGGATAGCGGTTCCGTTTCTCAATCACATTCTGAATGGCAAAGGATTGCCGGTTGGGGGGAACTGGGTTTCGTTCCGGGAGCTGAAAGACGGCAAAGAACGCTATCCGCTTTTTCAGAAGCGCTGCGAACAATCCATGAAGCGGGTGGCCGACATCTATACGGATCTTTTTGACGACATGGTCCACATATTCAACGGAAAGCAGGTGGAAAAACAATTCCAGTCCGATATATCCGTAGTTCTTTATCCGCTGCCCGCAGTTCCCATCATGATCTGTTACTGGCTGCCCGAGGACGGGCTTGAATCCAGTCTCAATGTTTTCTTTGACGAAACCGCGGACAAAAATCTTGATGTCGACTCTGTTTTCACGCTGGGGGTCGGGCTCGCCCAAATGTTCGGCAAGATCGCCTTAAGGCACGGGTTTCCCGCGGCGGTATCGACTTAGCAGACCACTTTTAAAGAATATTGAGGGTTGTAAGATGAAGAAATTAGCAGCATTAATAATTCCTTTAGTTTTGATCGGCCTGGTTAACGGACCGGTTTATGCCGGCCGCAAAGGTAACCGCCAAATTCAGTCCTTCACCAAAGCGAAAAGAATCCTGATGAGGGAAATTTACCGCGGCCATCAGAAAACCTTTTATTGCGGTTCCCAGTACACACAGGGAAAACATGTGACTCACGGTAACGGTTACATTCCCAAAAGAAAATCGAAAAGGGCGCGGCGGCTGGAGTGGGAGCATATCGTTCATCTCGATTCTTTCGGCTACAAATTCTCTGAATGGCGCGATGGACATCCAAAATGCCTGGATAGCCGGGGCAGACCTTTTAAAGGTCGGAATTGTGCTGAAAAGATGAATATCCAATTCAGGTTTATGCAATGTGATCTTTACAATCTGGTTCCGACTATCGGAGAAATCAGGGGGCTAAGATCAAATTATAGTTATGGCATGGTTCCGGGAGAAAAAGCAGAATTCGGCAATTGTGATATTGAGATCGCATATGATAAAGTTGAACCCCCTCCTGAAGTAAGAGGAGATATCGCCAGGATACATTTCTACATGGATTGGGCCTATCCCGCCTATGATCTCATCGGCGAAAAAGACCACAAGCTTTTTAAAGCCTGGGATCAACAGGACCCGGTTGATGAATGGGAATGTAAGCGAGTCAAAAGGATCGAAGAGAGACAAAAGAATGAAAATCCTTTTGTCAAAAAAGCCTGTGTTGCAGGCGGAATATGGCAATAGGTGTTATTATAGAATGGATATGCTCCGCAAATTTCTTTTTTACAGTTTAAGCGGGTGTTTTTTTTTAGCGGCTGTGTGGACACCGGCAATTGGGCAAGAGATGACACACCACATCAGGATATTTATGTGCGGTGACGTAATGACCGGCAGAGGCATTGATCAGGTGCTGCCGCACCCCGCTGACCCGGTAATATACGAGTCCTACCTGAAAAGCGCCAGGGGGTATGTCAAACTGGCTGAAGAAGTAAACGGCCCCATTCAGCAACCGGTCAGCTTTGCATACATCTGGGGCGATGCCCTTGAGGAACTGGATCGGGCGGCACCGCATGTGAGGCTGATTAATTTGGAAACGAGCATCACAAACAGTAACGATTATTGGAAAGGTAAGGGGATCAACTACCGGATGCACCCGAAAAATATTGCCAGTTTAACTGCAGCCGGTATAGAGGTCTGTTCTCTGGCCAACAACCACGTTTTGGACTGGGGATATGCAGGTCTTTCTGAGACCCTGGAATCACTGAAAAATGTGAACATAAAAACCGCCGGAGCCGGGCAAAATATCGGAGAGGCCGGGGCACCGGCCATGATTCATGTCGCGGGCAAAAGCCGGGTGCTGGTGTTCGCATTCGGATTGACAAGCAGCGGGATTCCATTGAATTGGGCGGCTGGCCAAAATAGACCCGGTGTAAACCTGCTGCCGGATTTGGGCGCTAAATCCGTGCGCCATATCCAAAGAAAAATTCAGGAAGTTAAACGCGCAGGCGATATTGTGGTGGCATCCATACACTGGGGCGGGAACTGGGGAGATCATATTTCCCGGAAGCAAACCCTCTTTGCGCATCGACTGATTGATGATGGCGGTGTCGACATCATTCATGGGCATTCATCGCATCATGTCAAAGCAGTTGAAGTATACAAGGACAGGCTCATTCTTTACGGCTGCGGGGATTTTTTAAATGACTATGAAGGAATCGGCGGATATGAAGAATTCAGGGCGGATTTATCCCTGATGTATTTTGCCACAGTAAATTCCTCGAACGGAAAGCTCGTCAGTTTGCAAATGACACCGACTCGAATTAGACGATTTAAGGTAAACCGGGCTTCGAGCGACGACGCAATGTGGCTAATGAATACCTTAAATAGAGAAGGAGCTTCGTTTGGAACCCGTGTAAAATCGGACAGCGATAACCGTTTGACACTGCACTGGAAATAATTTCTTTTTCCTTTCTTCCCCGGGCAGCTCATTTATTGAGTTGCCCATTTTTTTTCTAAAGTTCCTCGTATAGTTACCGATATTTCTATAAGAGGACATGTGTTATGGGCATAAGAAAAATGTATAATACCACCCTGGATGCTGAACTCATCAGGGAAATTAAAGTGCTCGCTGCGCAGTTGGATAAGCGGCAGAATGATCTCCTTGAAGAAGCCATCCAGGATTTACTTAAAAAATACAAATCCGGGGATTCCCTGGACGTATCGAATGCATGAATTGCTCCTGAGGGCTGTGCATTTATTGGCCGGAGTTCATTCTAAAATATCGATATTTCTTGTGGACATCTGCCGGATCCATGGGCGCCCGGGCTGGCTGAATTCCATCAGCAAGGTGAGGCGCTTAGAGGGGCCGGCTTGAAATTAAACAGGAGGTAGTGTTTTGGGCAATCTGGTTTTTATCGGTTTTGGTTTAATTGGTTTCGGCTTAGCATTTTTTTTATATATGCTTCTGACCGGCAAACCCGAACAGGACGACTAAAAAAGAATTTATA
>CBDUUO010000182.1:0-6112 GCA_965370395.1 uncultured bacterium | reverse complement strand
GATGCAAACGCTCTAATAATTTCAAACCGTTACACACCACCATTTCGCTTGTTAGGAAATCTGGCAAACGGAACATATTTATGACAACCGGTATACATCAAAAAGAAGCCTTGATTCCCTTGGATAAACACTTAATTTAACATTTTGAAAGCATATTCGGCTTTTGCCGACCTTATTTTTTTCGTCAGGACTAAAAAATGCTGCAGCCTTCATCCACACAACCGATCACTGTCGTTTTGATTGCTTCGTACAAGTACCAAAACTTCCCTATCCGGATTATGCACTCACTATTAGAAAGTATTGAGGGGGTTAAGCCTCACACCATTTTTTTTAAGAATCATTATACAAATGACCTCAGATATCCCACCCCGAAAGAGGAGACGCTGTTTGCTGAAAAAATCATTGAGCTCAACCCGCGCATTGTTGGTTTGAGTGTCTTATCACCGTATTTTTCTACTGCAAAACGGCTGACCAAAATCGTCAAGAACAACTCATCGGCTTCTGTCGTCTGGGGAGGCATTCATCCAACCATATCGCCTGAAACCAGCATCGAAGCAGCTGACATGATATGTTTAGGTGAAGGCGAGGGGGCTTTGAAAGATTTGGTTCTATTATTGAGAGACGGAAAAGACTACCAATATATTGAAAACTTATGGTCAAAGAAAAACGGTCGCATCATAAAAAATCCGCTGAGGCCTTTAAACCAAGATTTGGATTCCATTCCCTTCCCGGCATACGCAAGAAATTCGTTTTACTTCATCGGGTCAAACCAAATTATTCAAAATGATCCGACGATCTTAGAGCCTATCTTGGCCATCATGCCTGCGCGAGGCTGTCCGTTCAGGTGTTCATATTGTGTGAATAGCTTACTGCGACCGATGTATAAAAATATGGGGCATTTCAATCGCAGACGGTCGGTTCCCAATGTAATTGCCGAATTGAAGGCGGTTTTAGCAATTCCAGGAAACCAGAAAAAAATTGTTGAGTTTCATGATGAAAATTTTGGGACAGATGAATCTTGGCTGAGTGAGTTTGAAACGCTGTACGCCAAAGAGATCGGTTTGCCTTTTAAAGTCCAGTATAATCCGACGCTGGTAAAATCGTCGAATATTGGTCGATTGGCAAAATGCGGCCTACACCGCATCAAATTCGGCATCGAAGCCGGGACGGACCATATCCGGAATCAGGTATTCAAGCGGCCGGGGAAAAACAGCCAAATAATCAAACTCGCCCATGAGATCGCCAAATATGACGTTAAGATCCGTTATGATTTAATCATGGATATTCCTTATGACACGGAAGAATCCCTGAAAGAGACGATTGGGCTTCTGCTCCAATTACCGAAACCATTACATTTTAATTTGTACTCTCTTCAATATTTTCCGGATTATCCGTTAACACAAAAAGCATTAACGGATGGACACATTAAGGAAGAAGTTGCAAACCTTGACACGCTGGAGCAGCGATTGTCTCGAAGTTGGGGTTTTGCACCTAAGTTGTTTCCGTTAACAAAAAGACAAATGCTGCAAAATATTATCTGGTTAATTGCTTTTGGACACACCACCGATGGAATTGTTAAACATGCCGTCCTTACGGACTCTTGGGTTGCTAAAATTTTATTAATCTATTTAAATTTGAAATCTGTTTTTTTTGGCAAAATACGCGAGATTAAAAGATTGATGAACAAAAAAATATCTTAATCTGAACCAATGGTCTCAGGAACCAATCATCTTCCATCTTGTAACGATTGAATATTTTCGATTGAATATTGAATATTTAAGCCTCCGGCTCGTAGATCCTACGGCTCGGAGAGGAATTCTTTCCATTTTAAAAAGGACGGAGCGACACGCGGCGCAAGCGCCTGCGCTGCGCGAGCGACATCCACAAATATTCAATTTGCAATTCCGGCTCGTCCGGGTTAGGTATAGAAAAAAGAAGTGCTTCTTACTTTTGTGGAATTAAAAACGAACTCATGCCAAGTATGAACGCTTCAAGGAAAAGAGAGGTCGCCATGAAAAAAAAGGTGGTCGTCGGTATGGCTGTGCTCCTTTTATTTGTCCCCGGTATGACCTTGGCAGAAGCCCCCCACCAGGTTGGCGGATTTGTGCTTAACCAGGATATTAAAAGGTTTGAAGACAGGGTTATCATGGATACGGCTCTTGCGGTTCGATATGCTGAAAATATTGAGGAGGTCGAAATAAAGTTTACCCAGGGCTTTAAAAGCGGATTGATTGCCTATGGAACCTGCGCCAGGCCGGGCAATATTGTCAGGATCAAGCTCAAATACGGGGATTCGAGCAAGCGGTTTTATAAAGACTTGCTCAAACGATTTAAAAAGCGATTTGGTGAGCCCGCTGAGTATCGAGGAGATCCCTTTCATATCGTGATTGCCTGGAAATGGTCTTTTGTCGACCAGCAAAACCACCGCATCAGCCTCATCCTGCAGCACAACTCAATGGATGAGCAGGAAAAAAAGGGCAATGCGGTTAAAATTACAAATACAACCCTGATTGAAGAAGATCTTTTGTGTTATAAAAACAAGCAACTAGACTACCGGGAAAGACTTCGACAGCGAGAATGGAAAGCCGTCAAGCCCGAAACGAGTGGCTGGGAGCTCTTTCTGCCGCGCTAAACCGGAGGGGCTTGTGCTGAATCAATGGAAAGAAATCGCCTGGTACGGCGTTCGTTTTAAAATCCCTGCCGATTGGCAGCTGGGACAGATCGGCATCCGCTACCTTTTAATTGAGGACGAATTCGGTCCGGTCATGGAGATCAAATGGGCCCCGGTTAAAGGTAAATTCTCCCATCAGGCCCACCTCAAACGATTAACATCCCTTCAAAAAAAACAGATTAGAAAATCGGTTAAGCCTGAACCGGTTTCTTCAGAATGGAAAACAGCTTTGACTGATTTCGATGCCAGCGAATTTTCCTGGGAGTCCGATTCAACCCATGGCAGAGGCGTGTTATTGTTTTGCCAGACCTGCCGCAATGCCAGCCTGATTCAATTTTTTCATAAAGACCCGCCCCCAAACAACTCGGTTGCATCGAATGTTTTAAATTCGTTTCGCGATCACCGCACCGACGGCCAGATTCTGTGGTCTACCTATGACATCCGGGCTCTGGTGCCCGAGACGTTTGAATTGAAACACCATCGATTTGAAGCCGGCCGATATGAGCTTGATTTTGCAGACGGCAGCCAGCATATCATTTTGCATCGTTGGGCACTCGCTTCCGTTTTGTTGAGCAAACAGGACCTGGTGCAGTTTGCCAGAACAGTTGCCGGTTTCAGTAAAACAGAACCGGTTGCCGGGAAAATGGATGGATGTGATACGGTGGAATGGAGTGTTTCACCGGCCAGCAACTGGGGGCGATGGTTGAGCCGCTACAAAGGTAAAGCCTCCTATCATTGGCTGGGACTCTGGCATCTGGAAGCCAGGAACCGTATCCTGGGGGTCCGTGCTGAAGGCAAAAAACCCCTCGACACCGAATTGCTGGACCGTATTTGTACCCATTATGAGAGTATTTAAGAAAAAGCCGAAGGGCCCGTCAATCAACCGGGCAGAAGCACTGGATCGCATTCCGGTTAAAAATCTCCAAATTTCCGAAGACCGATTGGAAACCGGAGAGGTCGTTATTAACTATCCGGTAACCATGCGGCCCTTCTTTGCAGGCCTGGTTAAGCGTTTCGGAGGCCCGGAAGTCCAGACACAGATGAAAAAGTTTCAGCTGGACGAGTTGGGAACCGCGGTGTGGAATCTGATGGATGGAAAACGTTCTGTGCGGCAACTGGTTAAAATATTTGGCGGAACCCATCAACTGGAAGCCAGGGAGGCTGAGGTGTCGGTAACCCAATTTATACGGCAGCTTGGCAGGCGCGGCCTGATCGGAATGAGGTAAATTCACCCGGTTTGCGGATCAGACCGCGGGGCTGTTAAAACGTTAAAACGCTTGCAAGGCGTCATTCATGGTGCCGACGATCGGCAGGAAAGAATCAAATCCGGCGATTTCAAAAACTTCCTTTACATAATCCTGCATATCGCACAACATCATCTTTCCTTCTTCGCGCTTGAGCGCTTTGGTTGCTTTGAGAATAACACGCAAACCGGCGCTTGAAATATAATCAAGATCTTTAAAATCAATGATCATACTTTTAGAACCGTCATCGATTGCTTGAAAAATTTTCTTCTCAAACCCCTGGGATGTATTGGAATCGAGGCGACCGTCGAGTTTAAAAATGTTGATTCCGCCCTGGTTTTCTTCAATAATTTCCATTTGCTTTCCTCCCTGCAAACTAAAGTAAAAAGTCGTAAGTGAACATCCTCGGCATACAAGTCTGGGCTTCGACTCCCGGTTATCGAATTTGATGTCAGCCTTTCCCCCGCTTTTTTGCAGGTTCAGCGTCCTTGACATTTTTTTTAAGCGTTATAACATTTTTTTCTTTGCAGCGCTGATAACAAATTTCATCCATCAGATTTTTGGCCAGATGGATCCCCAACCCGCCAATTTTGCATTCTTCAATAGTACATTCCAGATCGGGCGTGTCTACTTCAGTGGGATTGAACGGGATGCCGTCATCTTCAATATTTAAAACCAATTTGTTATTCTTATGCGAAATCGTAACTTCAATGGTGTGTTCTTTATTATCGTTGAACCCGTAAGTAATGATGTTGGTAAACAGCTCGTCAAGGGCCAGATTGGCTTCAAATATGCATTTTGGGGACAGTCCGATGGATTGCCCGAACTGTTCCAGATGTTGGCACAGGGTATCCAACTCGGATAACTTACTTTTCAGTTTAAATGAAACTTTATTTTTTGCCATGACGCTATACCTTAAAGTCACAGTCACCACTTGCGGATCGTGCTTCATTGTAGCGCAAAAAAACCGATCTTGAAAACAATTTTTTTCTTGCGGATCAAATCAGGCTGACGCCAAGGTTTTTTATACATTCTCCGCACGTGTCGGCGCGGCCGGCTAAAAAACGCTCCTCCCAGGAATCGATATTTTTGGCCACTGCTTTGAAGATCCGGGTCATGATATTCGGAAACTGTTCGATGGCTTTTGTAAATTTTTCCCGTTCCAGTACCAGACAGACGGTATCTTCCACTGCCTTCAGAGAAAATAGGCGGCGCACTTCCCCCAGCAGCGTCAGGCCGCCGATAAATTCACCGACAAGGCAGTCTCTAATTTGTTTGGCGTTGCTGTTATCCTCGCGTTCCAAAATGGCTTTTCCGCTGATGATATAAAACGCCCGCCCGTCCTCTTCATGCTGTCTAAAGATATACTCATCTTTTTTAAATTTTTCTCTGGTGCAAAGATAAGCAAAAACCTTCAGCGTTTCAAGAGGCAGCCCTGAGAAAAAGTAGGTTTGTCTCAAGATCTCCAGGTTCTCTTCTAACTCGCTGGGCGGATTGGCATCATTTCTTTCCGACGAGTTCATATAACATTCCTTTCCGGGCCATCAGTTCGTCATAAGTGCCGATTTCAGTAATTTTACCGGCTTTCATAACGGCCACGTGATCATAATTTTTAATGGTATCCAGGCGGTGCACAACGGATATGACGGTGCTTTTTTTCTTCCAGCGCGTTTCGAGCAGGTTCTGTATGCGCGTTTGCGACGTGTTATCAAGGGCCGATGTGGCTTCATCCATAATCAAGATTCTGGGATGTTTCAAAAATATCCGCGCAATCGCCAGTTTTTGCTGCTGGCCACCGGATAATTTATCACCTTTGGTGCCCACCTGGTAATACATGCCGATTTCGATGATGGTCTCCAGAAGATCCTCTTCGATCAATAGCTGGATGATGCTTTGATTGATCTTCTCCTGGGCCTGGGGGTTGGCGGTCTTGATTTTGCCGAAAAAGATATTGTTTAAGATTGTTTGAGAAAAAATATATTCCGATATCTCGTAGAATGTAATCACCTGCGGAGCATCATTGGCGATCTTTTCGCGGAACATGGCGCGGCCCTCTAAAATTAGATTTTCCAACATGGCCGGCAGGGCGACCATCTTGTGGACTCCCGGCACAAACCGCATCGCCAGTTCCAGCAGTTTTTTATGATCTTCAGCAGAAAGCTCGTGCAATTTCTTGCGCTTCAATCTTTCCACCAAT
>CBDUUO010000181.1:0-6122 GCA_965370395.1 uncultured bacterium | reverse complement strand
ATTCGCTAAGTCAATCGGAACATATTTTTGACAATTACTATAAATACTTGCCCAATGAAATGCTTGCCCTGTTGAATGCCGCTCTGCGGCCCTCTCTTGGAGGATTCAACTGGGGCGAAGCCTATTTCATCGGGGATTCATAGAATTGGAGCGAAGCGAATTTAACCGGGGAGCTTTCAGCTTTGAGCTATGAGCTACAGCCCGACGCCTCCCTAATTGAATACGGCATTTTTTCATTTAGAGGCGGCAGGGCAAAAAATGTCCAATTGTCACTGACATCTCCTTCCCCCACACGGTAGTTCAACCTTTTATTAGAGCAATGTCATGGGCGATCTTAAAAATTTTTAAGCCGATTTTAGCGGGATACTGCCATGATTCGAGTTTATTTAGAACCGAGAATTGATGCGGCCATTGACGGGCGCAGCAGAGAAATCGAATTGGACACACGGTTTGAGAAAATTGGCGGCGGACCTGGATGGCAGCTGATCTATGAAGAAGGACCCTACGCGCGCACGAAACTCTTCTCCGATTCCCCCAGTGCATGCGCGTATGGCGCAGGGGTTGATCCGGCTGATGGGCGAAGACATGGGCCAAAAGGGTAAAACATTAATGAACCTAAAAAAGCGGCTGTCAAATATCCGGGGGGATCTCTCCGGCGCTGTGTCTGCTGCCATCATTTCCATACCGCTTTCCATCGGGTACGGCATTATCGTTTATGGCCCGCTGGGTGCTGAATTTCTCCCGTTTGCGGCCCTGTTGGGAATTTTCGGCTGTCTTCTGGGAGGCATTTGCGCTTCACTGCTTGGCGGGACGGATATACAGATTACGGCCCCCAAGGCGCCGCTGTCGCTCATACTGGCAGCTTTTGTAGCCCCTCTGGCGTTGAGCCTGCAGATCCCGGATGTTGCTTCCAGGAATATTCTGATTGTCGGTCTGGCATCCTTATGTGTTTTAACCGGAGGCATCGTCCAGTTTCTGTTCGGGACGCTGCGGTTGGGGAATCTGATCAAATATGTTCCCTATCCGGTTGTTTCGGGATTCATGAACGGAATTGCTTTTATTCTTATTTATGAACAGATTGCGCCGCTGGTTGGCGCCGGCGGTCATGTCTCCCTGTTCGAAGTTTTCTACAACCCTACCGTTGTGCAACCCTTCACGTTGGTTGTAGGGCTGACAACCATCATCGTGATTTTTTTCGCCAGGCGCTTTATTAAAGCGGTGCCGGCCTCGCTCATCGGGATTGTGGCCGGAACCGCTTTATTCTACGCCTTAAAAAATATCGCAGGCGTTTCTGCCCTGGGCCCTGTCATCGGAAATTTTTCTTTTCAATGGCCAAAACCCGATATTTTACCCAAAGCTTTCAGATTACTGTGGAATATCGATCTCGCCGATCTTTTTCCCCGTATCTTGATTACCGGATTTGTTCTGGGCTCTATTGGTTCGCTTGAATCTTTGCTGAGCTCTTTAGCCGCAGATAATATCGCCGGTACGCGCCACAAAAGTAACAAAGAACTCATCGGCCAGGGTATCGGAAATATGATGAACGCCCTCTTTTCCGCCCTTCCCTCGGCGGGATCAGAACTGCATAACATGGCAAATTACAGGGCCGGCGGAAGGACCCGCCTGTCAAGTCTGGTTTGCGGGCTTTTAATCCTTTTAATTGTGATGACGCTGGGATCGGTCATCGGAAAGATTCCTTTGACCGTCATTGCCGGAATAATCGTATCTGTTGGTTTTGGATTGTTTGATAAATGGACGTTAGACCTGTTTCGAAATCTGTTGCGAGCTCGCGAACAGCAAAAAAGGATCATTGCGAATCTGGCTGTGACAATTGTGGTGGCGGTTATCACGGTGTGCGTTAATCTGATTGTTGCCGTTTTGATCGGTATCGCAATCGCATCCGGGTTATTCGTTGCCAGAATGGGCAAATCCATCATTAAAAGAAAATATTTTGGCGATCAGATACGTTCTAAAAAGGTTCGGAGCATTAAAAACAATACGCTGCTGGAGGAGCGAGGCAAGGGGATCATCGTTTATGAACTCCGGGGGCCGTTATTTTTCGGCTCGGCCGATAATCTTGCCAGGGAAATCGAGGGCGCGATCAATCATTACACCTATTGCATTCTTGACCTGAAGCGCGTCAATGAGATCGACAGCACCGGCGCTAAAATTTTGGGGCAGATCAGTAAAAAAGTAACTGCTTCCGGGAAATATCTTCTGATCAGTTACCTGAGGGATAACCCTTCATTATCGGATTTCCTCAAAGCGATGGGCGTATATAAAATCCTGGATGAAAACTGTTTTTTCCCGGATACCGATGCCGCTCTTGAATGGGCCGAGGATAAGGTGCTTACCCAATCACTTGAACTTGCAAGCGCTTCTGGCGAAATTCAACTTGAACAAATGGATATTCTCAGGGATTTCACCCCGCAAGAAATTCACGCTTTAGAGCAGAAGTTGACGCGTAAAACATTCAATAAAGGCGAAATTATTGTAAAAGAAGGCGATGCCGATCGGAATTTGTTCTTGCTGGCCAAAGGATTGGTGAGTATCAGGATTCACCTTCCGGAAAGCGATCGCTACAAACGGCTGATCACTTATAGCGCAGGGGTAACCTTTGGGGAGATGGCTTTTTTAGACGGGAGCCCGCGCTCTGCGGATGTCTGGTCGGACGAGGACTCCGAAACATACGTGCTGTCTCCCGCTGAATTTAATGTTTTGCAGGATGAAAACCCGCAAATAGCGATCAAACTGATTCGCAACATTGCATTGGAAATGAGCGAACGCCTGCGCATCAGAACAAACGAAGTCAGAGTTTTGGAAGAGGGTTAGATGGGTCGGGCGACCAGAGGTTTGTTCCTGACCAATGGACCCGGAGATCAGAGGGTAGCATGACAAAGCTTATTCCTGTTTTCTCTCGTCACAAAACTTCATTGCAATACAATTTCATCGATCCAAATTGTGTTTGAACCCGGAGTGCCGCCGTCTCCTTTAAAGCTGGAGATCATGAAAAAGATTTGGAGAACTTTTCCAAGATCGGGTTTAGGCGGGTAATGTGAAACATTTTTTCGCGTCCAGTTCGTAGGGACAAAATCATTAAACGGGATTTCTATCTTTTGCCAATCTTTGTCCGGGACGATTCCGCCCCGGTTGTAATACTGAGCCATGCTCCCATGTTTGGATTTAGCCGTCTCACTATAGCAAATGAGAGTGGCAAAGATTTTGTTGGGTCTTGATAAGAATGAACGGTCTTTTTTAGCTTTTAAACAAAACGTTATCCTGTTGAACCTTGAAAGATCATAAACCACCTTTCCGTGGTTTTCACCTATATAGAGTGCTTTAACCCCAATGCGAATGAAGACAGCTGATTTAGATTTTAACTTATATTTTACTTTCATGGAACAGGAAGTCCCGTTGGCCGCCTGGGATGTATCGGCCGAAACGTTGATCCTGGCACGGCCTTTTTTATGATAGCTCCATTTGTCATGGAAATTCTGC
This sequence comes from uncultured bacterium, assembly GCA_965370395.1. Lineage (GTDB taxonomy): Bacteria > Desulfobacterota > Desulfobacteria > Desulfobacterales > JAHEIW01 > JAHEIW01. Next base: position 2,624 of record CBDUUO010000181.1, on the reverse strand, counting down.
GACCAAAGGTCCCGGTCTTCAAAATCATCCAAGACGAAAGGCCCCTGACCCCGTTTTAAAACATCGTGAGCCGTCCTTGCCGTCTTCGGGATATAGGCCATGCGGTCATCCTGGACCTCAGCAGTCCCCGGTTCCCCGGCCTGGGTGGTGGTCTGCGGCATTGCTGTTTCGGGCGCTGTTTTTGCGGCCATCTTTTTTTCAGGCGCCTTCGGAGACACGAAGATAAAGTCGCCGCGGTCCAGTTTGGGGTTGTTTATCTTACCGTACTGAGGGTGCTGCCCGCCCCGCGTGTAGTTCACAACCTTCTCCTGAAGATGCATTCCCAGCTCGGAGCCCGTGACATAGCCATCAGCATTCAAGTCAGCGTCTCCGCTGATCCCCTGCAAGAATACCACCTTGAATACCGACTGATCCGGAACCTGTTCCCCCGCGCCGCCTGCCGTAATAAATTGCCTTACAGGCAGGGCGGATTTTTCAGAAATATCGACCGGAGCGCCACGCACAACATTGAACAGGGAGCCCGAAAAACAGGAGTCAAACACCATGATGAAATGCTTGGACTTGACCTTCAGCGCCAGAACCTCCATATCTTTCATGGAAATCGCTCTGCTGTCGAAGCCAATGGGGTCAATGTTCTTTAATGGACAGTCGCTGGGCACGATGTAACCAAGCTCTGTACCGTCGGCAAGCTCGAGGGTCTCACCATGGCCGGCAAAATAAAACAGAAGGGCTCGATTTTTTTCCCTGCCTGCTCCGTAAACAACGTCGCTTAGAGCCTTTCTCAATTCTTTGGCAGAAGGATCCAGTGCGAGTCTGACCTCAAAGCCAATCTCTTTCAACCGGGAGGCAACTTCCTTGGCGTCTCCGGCGGCGCTGGGCAGATCCGGCCATTTTTCATAATTGCTGATTCCCACAACCAGCGCATGGTAATCCTTATAAAGGTATAGGCTCTGTCCCTTTTTGGCAGTTACGCTGATGCCGCGCATTGTTGAAAACGAAGAGAGGGGGAGAGCTAAAAAAAGGAGCAGAAATAAAAGGAACAAAAAACATATTCGCTTTCTCATTGCACACTCCAGTGATGAAATATCTTGGTTATGGTTAGGAGTGAGAAGCCGATAGCGACAAGCTTGCTTAGCAAGAGTGCAATTTAAAGGAAAACGGCAGGTTAGTCAAGAATGAAGACACTTTTATTCAGGCCAGGTTCTCTCTTATCAAAAAATGCTGGGCCAGCTTCAGGATGCCGGAAACACAACAACTCTTGCCCACTACCTGGATCTGCTTCAAAGTGCCGGCCTTTTGGCAGGGCTGTCCAAATATACCGGGCAGCGCGTCCGCCAGAGGGCGTCCAGTCCTGAACTTCTGGTCCTCAATACCGCACTTATGTCTGCTTCAGATCCTAACAAAATGGCAGAAGCAAGACAGGAACCGGATCACTGGGGAAGATGGGTGGAATCTGCTGTGGGCAGCTCTCTGGCAAATGGAATAATAGGCAAAAATATCGAGCTTTTCTATTGGTCCAGCCGAAATCGTGAAGTCGATTTTGTGCTGAGCCGAAAAAATGAATTGGTGACCATCGAGGTCAAGAGCGGACGTAACAAAGGTAGCTTCCCGGGCATTGATTTAATTGAAATATCGATAATATCCGTATATCATTAAAAAAATAAAAAGATAAAACAATTATAAGAATGATTGACAAAATTAAATTATTCGGAATGCGCTTTCTTTTGCAGATTGCTTTGCGGTCGCCACGGCCCAACGAGAAAATGCCGTCATCCTGACCGGTAATCCTGAATTTAAGAATGTAGAAAAGCTTGTCAAAATAGATTGGCTCACAAAATAAGCCATTTCGATTCCGCCTCTCTGCCATATCGGCGGCTCACCGCCAACCAGGTCAGACCGAACTTTCGCCTTCTATCCGCCATGCACGCGCTATCCGCTGCCCCTTGTCCAACCCAATCATCAATGTCAATATTTAATCACTAATCAGGACGCGACCCCTTTCTTCTCCTTTGCCTTATGTTCCCTTTTAGTTCCCTTCTAATTTCTCTTTTATTCAAACTGAAGTTCGTTTACAATGGTTATCCGACGATCTGAAAAATAATTAAATAGGATAGAAAGGAATTGTCCACCATGCAGGTTCAAGAAGCGATTCAAAAACGGCTGAGTATTCGACGCTATGCAGACGCTTCGATTCCCGATAAACATATGGATATCCTGTTTAAGGCTTTGCAACTCGCTCCCTCGGCTAACAACTACCAAAACTGGGAATTCGTCTTTGTCAAGGATCCAGATTTAAAACAAAGGCTCGTACCTGCATGTCTTAATCAGAGGTTTGTCAAGGACTGTGCCTACTTCATCGCGGGAGTGGCTGACCCCCAACACAAATGGCACATGGTGGATATCACGATCGCGCTTACCCAATTCGCTCTCCAGGCCGTTGAGCTGGGTTATGGGACCTGCTGGATCGGCGCTTTCGATGAAGCCGGGGTCAAGCAAGTCTTAAACGTGCCGGCGGACAAAAAAGTTGTGATCTGTATGACATTGGGCCTGCCCACAGGAAAACATGTTCCAAGGGGAAGAAAGACTCTCGAAGAAATTATCTACTTGAATCAATTCGGCAGTCG
>CBDUUO010000180.1:0-6136 GCA_965370395.1 uncultured bacterium | reverse complement strand
GCGGATTAAACCGGAAACCGATCCGGCGTCGCTCTATCGAGCTATGCCGGACAGGCCCGTCTTCGCTCTATCGAGCTATGCCGGACAGGTCCGTCTTCGTTAAAACTTCGACGCAACGAGTCGCCGCGGCAGGCAATCCATGGTCCCAGAAGGGTAAAAAAAAATTAAACTTTCAAAAGCACAATCCCGCACGGAGGAGGAATAATGAAGACGACCAACGGAATCAGGCTGGACACCGCCAACAAACTGTGCCAGTCTGTTTCGAATCCAGCTGACGAAATCGCTGAAGTGTTCTTAGATGAAGTTCCGGGCATGTTGGAGGTGTTTGCGAACACGGGGTTTCGCCGCCACAGTCCGGCACAATTCACTTTCAAACAAGGAGAAACAGATATGGGTGATAAGGGGAAAAAAGACAAAGGCAAAAGGGAACAACAGAAAAAGGCTCAGCTTACTCCAAAGGAAAAACGAAAATTGAAAAAAGAAAAGAAGCAATAAAGACCCCGTGTTGTTCGGTGACCTTAAATCAAGCACGGAAGTTGTGTGCCAGTTACTGGAAAAAAGATGTCTGTGCCCGTCCTTCGCAGTAGCCTGCTACGGAGGATGGAAAGACGGGTCCGTGGCTAACTGAACGACCCTCGTCTATAAGACGAGGGGTTTCAACCATCCCCGAGCGGGACACTAACTTGACCATGATCGTTTCCTTTCACCCTTTATTTGAAGCCGACAAGAACATCATCTGCGCCGGGCGGGAACCCGGCGCTGAAGATCTTGCCGCCGTAAAGGCGGCCGACGCCGTTATTCTGCCCCAGGGATGCCGTCAATCCCTTTACGAAATGGCCAAAGACAACTGCAGGCATGTATTCCCCAATTATGAAGCTCGCTTTAATTATCCCGGAAAAATCGATCAGATGCGGCTTTTTCAAAAAAACGGCACAGCCCATCCACACGCCGAAATGTATCCATCACTGGCTGATTTTAAACAACAATACGGTGAAACCCCCACAAAGATTGTTTTTGAGCTGCCGTGTGTTTTTAAATTTGATTGGGGCGGTGAAGGGGAAACCGTTTATCTGATAAATTCTTTAGATGAGCTGAAGCAAGCCCTGCAAAAAGCAGCCGATTTTGAAAAATCAGGACAAAAAGGCTTTTTGCTTCAGGAGTATGTGCCTACAGAAGGAAAGACCCTGCGGGTGGTCATCATCGGGCAAACCATAATTTCATACTGGCGAATCCAGGAAAACACTGATGGATTTAAATCCAGCATCTCCAGCGGGGCACGTATCGATGCTTCATTACAGCCTCAGCGGCAAAACGTCGCAAAAGTATTTGTAAAAAATCTTTGCAATAAAACCGGCATTAATCTGGCCGGTTTCGATGTCATATTTGCGCCGGTCAAAGAGTACATCAAACCCCTGATGCTTGAAATAAACTATTTTTTCGGCCGCAAAGGCCTGGGCGGCTCGGACGCATACTATGAAATTTTAAAAAGCGAGATAGACAACTGGCTTTCAAAAACTTTAAGTGAACAGGATGGATGAAATCGCAAAAAAGCGAATTTATCAAGTGTTTGGTGTTTCGTGTTTGGTATTTAGTTTGAAATTAAAGAAGGTGCATCCGTTTTTTGAAGCGCTAAACCCTAAACACCAAATACTAAACACACTCGCTAAAAGATCGCTATTTTGACTTTTTACACAGCCGTCAGGATTAACATGAAAAAAAGAAAATCCATCCAGCCTTTTGCCTATGATCTGGAAGAAACGGATCTAAAACGAGAACGCCGTAAAGCCCGCGAGCTCAGGAAGTCCCAGTGGTGGAAACGCCGAATTGCAAAAGGCCGGTGTTACTACTGCGGAAGCCCAACGCCACCCAAAGAACTGACCATGGATCACATCGTCCCGATTTCGCGCGGCGGGAAAAGTACCCGGGGCAATGTGGTGCCATGCTGTAAAACATGTAACAACACAAAAAAACAACTCCTGCCCATGGAGTGGGAAAAGTATCTCAAACAATTCTCTTAAACCGATTTTATGGAAATATGCTTCAACAGCAACGGGTCGCTCTGCTAAACTCGGCTCGCAAAAATTATGGAAACAGAGTATTCAGCTTAATCCTACCTAAAGTTTTTGATCCCACACCGATATATAATATATCATTTAAGGCACTTAGCTGAAAAATTTGCGAAGACTAAAATTATATGAGATAATTTTAATATAGGTTTGCCCGTTGGCCCGTTAGCCGGTTGAACGGTAACCTTAAAAAACAAAAACCATCTTACCCAACCAACGGGCAATTGGAACCGCCGGCTAACGGGTTATCCCCGTGCTCTGCTAAATTCAGCACCGTAGAAATTTCCGAGTACCCGAAGCATCCAAAGCCATTAATTCAGGAAATCGACAATGCAAATCATCTGTTCAAAATGCCAAAAAGTCTACAATGTGGATTCGAGCAAGATTCCACCCGGCGTAACCGGCACCAAATGCAAGGCCTGTGGAAATTCAATCCAACTGCGTCAAAGTGCGCCTCAAACGCCGCCTCCGCGTGCCCCGCTGGCACCGCCGCCGCCCGAGGCGGGGATTATGCAAATCACCTGTCAGTACTGCAGCCGGCAATACCAAATCAACCCGAAAGCCATCCCCGAGGGCGTGACGAGCACCAAATGCAAAGCCTGCGGCCATGCGATTTCGCTAAAGCCCAAAGATGCCGCTCCGACAAAACCGGCCCAGCAAAATACCGGAACAAAAGAGATTACCTGCTTATTTTGCGGTAAAAAGTACAGCATCAATGTTGCCAAGATTCCGCCGGGCGTGACCACCACCAAATGCAAGGCCTGCGGCCGTAATCTGTCGCTAAACCCGGTTGCCGGCTTGACTTTCGCGTTCAAGGATGAAATCTCCAAAAAAGTGACGCCGTTAAAATCCCCTAAAGCTCCAAAAAATCAACAGACCCGGCAAGTTCCGATCATCCAGAATATCGAGCCCTCCACACCCCCTGTGTGGCGGAAGCCCTGGGCCCTTGCGGCAACCGCAGCCGTGGTGGTCTTATGTATCGGCGTTTACTTCAGCGGATCGAAGTTAACCGAATTGGCCAGAGAAAAATTCAGGGCAGAAAATGTTTTCAAAAAAGAACCGGAAACGCCGGTGGAAAAACGGGAAAGCGTGCCGATTGCCCTCCCGGAACCCTTTCTGGCCGTCAAAGTCAATGTGCCCCTTGTGTTGGCGGCAATCGACCAAAACCTTGCTGAAGATAAAAAAGGCATCAAATATAAAATGGCCCGCGGTATTTTGAAATCCTTTGGTTTAAGTCAGGTAGAGCTATACCTGTATCCGCACCCGGAACATACCGTTTTACCGGTGATTTTAGCCCGTGGTGAAGATGGAAATAAACTCGAAAAGCAGCTCAAATCTCAAGGAAATTATGTGCAGTTCCTGGAGCCTTTATCCGATGGTTCCTATGCGATAAAAAAAGAAGCCATCCCCGAAGACAGACAAAACGATTTCCCAATTGATCTGTACCGAATCCTATTTATTGATAATACAGCGATTTTCGCACCGGCAAATTTAGCGCGGGTATTCAAAGAAGGAAAAGACCCGCTTTTAAAAACCCGGGTGGCGCAAATGATCGCATCAATCGCCCAGCCCCGGGATCTGGCGGTGCTGTCCGTTAAAATCCCTGAAAACTTCAGCAATGATTGGCAGAAAAAAATTCAGGGTAATCCCGCACTCCAACAAAACCCCCAGGCCGCCATGGTTGCAGCAATGGGCGGCGGTGTGCTGGCGCAATTATCCGAACCGTTGAAAGGCGTCGAATCCCTGGCGATCGGATTCCGTCTGGATGAAACCAACGGTCGGGTGCTGCGATATGCCCAGCAGTTTCGCAAAGGGGTGGATGGAAACAGCATTGTTCAGCAATTAAGGTCGGGCAACCCGGATGATCTCGATGTCGACGGCATGGTTTTAAAACTGATCGAGCTTTTTAACGATCCCCGCTACCAGCATCAGATCGGGCACGAAAATAACCGCCTGATGCTCGAGCTTAACTGGGAAGAACAGCATGACAAAGCGTTTTTCGCCTCTCTGTCGGAAGCCACCCTCGGCCAGCTGTTTGCCCAGAGCATGACGTTAACACCCAGTGAGGGTCCGATTTCAGCCCGATATGATGCGCCACCGCGCCTGTCAACTGCCGTCAATGTCGACAACTTGAAAAAAACGATCCCCGCTGCGGTGCAACAAAGCCTGTTTCCCGGGAATTACTGGAGTTCCGGCGACCAGCCCCGGATGACGCTGGACCTCGACACGATTGAAGTTCCCAATGCATCCCTGGCCCAGATGACCTATGAGGTGCTGGACGTCTTAACAACGGATGGTGCCAGTATCATGCGGGTGGAGGCAAACCCGTTTCAACATATCATCAACCCGGGAAGTGCTTCACCCGGCTATATCGATGTAAACGTTAAACAAGGCACCCCGGCAGAAAAGCTGGGGACTGCGAAAATTCGCTTTAATATCGCACTGCCGGCCGGTTTGGAAAAATTGGAATTTATATCCGGCAATAAGCCCGGCACTGTCAGGGAATCCGACGGGGTTCGGGTGAAGTTGAGCCGCCTGGAAAAGGATGTGGCCAAAGTTACCTATCGCGGCGGTGTATCCGTCAAGCTTTTCGCATTTGACAAAACCGGCCGGTCATTGGCTTCAAAAGAATCCATGAGCTCTTCTTCATCAGCGGCCGCCCGCTTTCAGGGCGAGATCAACACCCTGATGGTTGTGGTGGTGCAGGAAATGCTCGACCATTCGTTTGAGGTCGAGGTGGATCTCAACAAAGGCAAAGAGCTGGCCCTGTCTCGTAAACCCGAGAATCCCAAAAGGCTGCGCTATGATCGCCATCCGATGCAAACCTATGTGAATTACAGTGCAGATGACCTCACCGGCCTGGATGTGACCTGGCGGGAGGCCGGCGGCATGTCATGGACCGACAGTCTTAATGTCACCCTGCCCAGGGGCCCTTTCAATGGCGATATCCGCTGGGAGGTCCATTTTTTCGGAGAACGCGAACCGGTTTATCTGTCCGGCAATTCGTTTTACGGCCCCACCGATATCGGCTACGGCCTTTCAAATGGAGATCTCAGCAAAGCCCATGCCGCCTTCGGCAAAATTCAGATGGATCTGGCATCGGAAATTCATCGATTAACCTTTGTTAAAAAATCCGACGGCAAAACCATCGTTCAAAAGCTGCCCTCCGGCAAACCGGTTAAGGTCAGTTTCAACAAAAATGAAATCACCTTTGATGCCGGCAAGGCCGACGTCATCCAATCGATGGCATTCGACGCCGGGGGGCGCCGCTTCAGAAAGGATAGTTATACCGGTATCAAGGGCAGCCAGAAGAAAATTTATTTCTGGGGGCTGCCGGCCACCTTTGCAATTGATGTGGCCACTCAAAAGATTAAAAAAACGATTCAATTCGACGTTCAGCAGCGTCCGGTGGATGAAGCCGGCTACACAAAATTCAAGGAAAATATCGAAAACCACCGGGAAATTGTCGAGACGCTCAAGCAAATTGCCAGGGCCAGGCGCAGGGATCGGACCCAATACGGCGATGATATTGCCGGCATGTTTTACCTGTTCGACCGCAAGAAACAAAAACCCATGGCGCTGATCGATCAGAAGATTGCCCATTCCGATCCGGCCGGCCGTGAACGCTTCGGATATGATCTTAAGCCCTATAAAGGATATTATTTCACAGTGTTATCCGGGGTTGAATCCGACGGTGTTAAGAATGACTACATGCGCACACCCAAGCAGCAGGCCTTTACCTGGAAAAACGGCTCTTTTAAAACCGCCCCCTTTCTGCAGCCGCCGGATCTGGTCGCTATCCCCAGAGATGAAACCCAGCCGACCTTTTTCATCCAGTTTGACCAGGTCTTCATGAAACAGCTCAACGGCACCGGCACCAAGCTGACCTATTTACCGCAGGACTATTACAGTAACGGCTGGGTGGAAGCGAAGTTCGTTGGGAGTTGAAACTCGATCCTCGATATTTGACTTGATAGAGCGTTTGTCAAAATAACGTTCCGATAGCGGTCGTTTGTTGTGTCTTCTGCGGGTTGTCGATAACCTCCAATATGGCCTGATGCAAACGCTCT
>CBDUUO010000179.1:0-6149 GCA_965370395.1 uncultured bacterium | reverse complement strand
AGCTCTTGAAATCTTGTACTTTTTTTAATATTTTGAAGAGCTTTTCAGTACTCATGCGCCTTTGTGCACTTCTTTTTAAGAAATAATTAATTAATCCGCCCGGATCAACTTCTAAATATTTTCTTCAATTTTCAAAGAACAAATTTATACTACCCAACCCTGTTATGGCTATTTTTCAGGGCGGAGTAATTAAGAATTAATTAATAGAAAGGAAACTTAAAGAATGGGCAATAAGCAAATTACTATCCCGGACATCCAGCAGGCCAAGACGGAAGGACGCAAGCTCGTCATGGTCACAGCCTATGATTACCCGTTCGGTTTGCTGGCCGATCAGGCTGAAGTCGACATGGTGCTGGTGGGAGACTCGCTGGGTATGGTCGTTATGGGTTTGGACGGTACCGTTGAAGTCACCATGGAAGACATGATTCACCATATCAAGGCGGTTGTGCGCGGCTGCAAAGGCCCGCTGGTTATCGGTGATATGCCCTTTATGAGCTACAACACCTCAATCCGCGAAGCCATCCACAACGCCGGCCGGCTGATGAAAGAAGGCGGCTGTGATGGGATCAAACTTGAAGGCGGCGTGGATTTCTCCCCCACCATTGAAGCAATTGTAAAAGCCGGCATACTGGTACAGGGCCACATCGGCCTCACCCCCCAGACAGCCAGTGCACTGGGGGGATTCAAAATGCAGGGCAAAGATGCAGCGGCAGCCAAACAAATTATTGATGACGCCAGAAGCCTGCAGAGCGCCGGCGTGTTTTCAATTGTTTTAGAAGCGGTTCCGGCACCCCTTGGCAAATTGGTCTCAGAGGCGCTTCAGGTTCCGATCATCGGCATCGGTGCCGGACCGGATGTGGATGGCCAGGTGCTGGTCATCCATGACATGCTCGGCCTGTTCGACAAATTTGTGCCCAAGTTCGTTAAGCAGTATGCTCAAATTCGAACCCTTATCCTTGACGCCATGAAGGCATATAAAAAAGAAGTGCAGGAGGCGGCTTTTCCGGGGCCTGAGCATTCATTCAAAATGCCCGAAGAGACGCTGGCACAGCTCAAGAAAATGATGGAAGATTAGATAAAAGGTGTCAGTGTTCAGGTGTCAGGAAAAAGTTGGTTTCAGGTGTCAGTGTTCAGGTGTCAGCATAAAGTTCAAAGGTTCAGGGTTCAAAAAAAGCTTATAGGCTAGAAAGCTATAAGGCTGGGAAGCTGGAAGGCTCTAAAGCTTCCAAGCCTCAAGCCTTTTGACTACGAGCTATGAGCTATCAGCTATGAGCTATTTTCCTGATGCCCGACGGCTAATGCCTAACGCCTGAGGCCTGAGGCCTGACACCCGAAACCTGAAATCTCCTTATTCCTGAAACCTGACACCTGAAACCTGAAACCTGAAACCTAAATTAATGGATCAGATTTGATAAAGTTTCAAGGGATTATCGGCCAACTGCTGATTGGCTTCTTTCAGTTTTTCTTCATTCGAAATGACGGCAACCGCCCGCTGTTCAACTCGGGTGTCAAAATATTTTGCTGCAGCCTGCCTGACGTCGTGCCGGTTCAGGGATAGCAATCGGGTTTTAAACTGACTGCGAATTTCATCCGAAAGAGAAACAATCTTGCGGTAAAAAGCCTTCCTGGCGGCCGGGCCCGGGGGATCCGGTTTATCAATTTCGGAACACACCTGCAAAATCGCTTCCTTAACATCTTCATCGGAATAGTTGCCCGAACGGACAAAATCCGCTGCGGCGGCATACACTTCCAATGTGGCAACAACGTGAGGATCCCGGTAAGACCCGAAGCAAAACAGGCCATCTTCGGGGCTGTAAATCGCGAACCCCCCATAAGCGCCGCCTTTCTCCCGGATTTCACGATGCAAATACATCGATCGCAGGATCTTGCCGATAACCGCCAGGGCCGGGGCGTCCGCGTGGGTCATGCGGACGGTCTCAAATGTCAGGGCCACAAACGATACGGCCGTGGACGTGCTCCAGCCTTCTCGCAGGGTTTCGTTGCCCAAACGGATGCGGGGCGGGCCGAATCCATCGGATTGACCACCTGCGAGCTGTTCGAAAATAGCGGCAGCCGACGTGCGGGCCTGCGGCAGGGCAACTTCCTCTCCGATGAGTGCCATCTGAAAATTGTTCCGTGCAAAAAGGTGAGTGCCAAGAGCCGCCAGGTCCCGGGACAATGCAGCCATCTTTTTGCCGGTGAGCTTATCGGTTGTCTGCTTGATCGTTTTCAGCTGGTGGATACCGCTCCAGGATTCACTCAGGGCACGGGCGGGTGAAAAATTTCTGGAAGCGACCGAGATGGCCAACCGGTGACCGTTGTGCACAATCATGGATTCAAGACCTGCTCGGTATTCGTCCAGCAGGTTTTTTAAGCGGGCTTGATCAGAGAAGTCAAAATGCGCAATCAACTCCTGGATGATTTCAAACATCTTCTCCTGATTACGCACAAGGCATTTGCCGCTAAAAGAAATAAAGGGCAAACAGCTCCCGGCGTCATCATAACGGGTCCGTGCGTGTGTTGCTAAACCGATGCCGCCGGTATAAGCGTCGATCCGACGGGCCATCTCAGTGTAGTCATGTATCGAAGTACCGGCACGGGTCACGGCATAGCAAAAAAATGGGGCCCACGGAATCAGTTCCCGGGGAAGAACACCGGTTCCGGCTGAAGCCGCGAAATAAAAAATTCCGGAAGTCGGTTGGTTGTAAAGTGTGACGGACGACTTGGGATCATATTCTGTTTCTTTGACTATCGGAACTGACGGCGGAATATCTTCTCTTTGCAGGGTGGGCAGGCAGGATACGTCATCTTGGGTTTCTTGCTGAAGCTGAAGGGCTTTGGTATCCTGCTGGATTTTTTTGAGTCTGGATCGCGACAGGCTTTTTTTGATTTTCTCCAATTCAGCCTGCACGCGAACCGTTTCATTGTGCTCCATTTGTTCGTCTGGAACCATGGTGAGTCGGATCCGATGGGTATTGCGCAGCAAGTATTTTTCGATCAGGTTTTCAAAAAAAGGCTCCCGTTTCATCAATTCGCGCAGCTTTTTTAGATCATCATCAAATTTTAAAATCTTTGCGGGATCCCCGCCGTGCAACCAGGAGCCGGCAAAGGCCAGCAGAAGTTTAATTCCATAAGGATACGGGGTGTTGGTTATCTCTTTATGGTGGAATTCGATCTGGTGAATGGCGGAATCAATCAATTGTTTCTCAATACCCTTATCAACGAGATCCGTCAGCGCTTCAAATATAAGGGCCTCGATTTTTTCGGCAGCGCCTTTTTCAACATCCTTTAATCCGCAGACAAAGGACGTATCCCGATTATCGGCATCAAAACCGCTGCCGTCACACAGGGCGGATCCAAGCCCTGAGTCTATGAGGGCTTTGCGAAGCGGCGCTGCGGAATTTCCGAGCAAAATCTGTTCCAGCAGCGAAAGCGTCAGAATATCAAAGTTATCTTTAATATCCGCGGTAAGCCAGACGACGCAAACCTGGCATTTTTTGGATGGATCCTCGTTCGCCTGGAACGGATAGGGGAATACGCCTACCCGCGGCTCGCGCCATCGCGGCTGCGAGGAAACATCCGTATCGGGAGAGATGTGTTTAAATTTATTTAAAACCGTATCTTCGATAACTGCCAGACTTTCTGCCAGGGGCAAATTTCCGTAAGTATAGAAAAACGCGTTGCTGGGATGATAATGGCGCCGGTGGAATTCTTTTAACTGATTGCAGGTCAGCGATGGGATTTCGGCCGGATCGCCACCGGAATTGTAATGATAGGTGGTGGAAGGATACAATTCTTTTTGAATCGAACGCACCATGACCTGGTCCGGTGAAGACATGGCCCCTTTCATTTCATTGTAGACAACTCCTCTATAGGTTAACCGGAACCGGTCTGGATCATCAGCATTGGGGTCACCCTCAATTTCCAGACGATGACCCTCTTGCTTAAAACTCAGTTCGTCTAATTTGGGAAAGAAAGCGGCATCCAGATAAACGTCCATGAGGTTGTAATAATCTTTTTGGTTCTGAGTAGAGAAAGGATACATGGTCCAATCTGAAGCCGTAAAGGCGTTCATGAAGGTGCTCAAACTTCTTTTGAGCATCGAAAAGAAAGGATCGCGAACCGGAAATCGGTTGGAACCGCATAGTACGGTATGCTCAAGAATATGGGCAACGCCGGTAGAATCCACAGGTACGGTTTTAAAGGCAACACTGAATGTGTTTTCAGCATCTTTGTTGCTGATATGAATATGGCGAGCTCCGGTTTTTAAATGCTCGAGTTCATAAAAAAAAGAACGAATCCCTTCGAGTGGCACAACCCGCTTAACTAAATAATTACGAACATTGTCACCCGGGTGAAGGTTTGAATTATTAGGATCCACAAATTTGCCCATAATCATAATTCCCCAGATCTATAACCCAAAAGAAAGTAATCCATTGAGAGAGCTTTCAATTCCAATTAATTTCGGAGCATTGGAGTCACCTTAATTTTGGAATTTGGATTGCGGATTGAAACAGACTCGAGTTTAAGGCTCAATTGCCGCAACTGTTTTTAAATCTAAAATCCGAAATCTAAAATCTGTTTAGATTTATGCAGCCACATAGAGGCCGCGACTTTTGCGCTTAATTTTACCGTTTTTATTTAATCGAAAAATGATATTGCGGATTTTTTTATCTCCAAATCCGGTTTTGGCCTGAATGTCAGCAAAACCCAGCCCCTGACGGGACCGTTTGATGACATCAAAAACCATATCCACTGCGGTAACGGCGGTTTTGCGTGCCCCAACCGGTCCTTTCAGCGGATATCCGCCGCTTTCCATGGCAGCTTTGATCAGGTTTTCCAGCCGATCCAATTTTGCCATCAAGCGATCAACATCTTTTTTAGTCGGAATGTTGTAATTCTGCATAAAAAATTTTACCATGGCATCGAAACTGACGGCTTTTCCTTTTCTTCTTGTCATGGGGTCCTCCTTGAATGAGGGGGTCAGCATGTCCGGATAGGTGACAATGCATAAACTTATGAAATTCGATGCAATAATTAATTATAAAACAAAAAAAAGTCAAGATAATGCCCAAACCCAAAGATATAAAACCACAAAGATCACGAAGAACACAATGAATAACTTTAGAACAAATATTTTTTAGTTTCTTTGTGATCTTCGTGGCTTTCGTGGTGAAAACAATTTTGCCATAATAAAAGCACAGAAATAATTATTAAGAAACAAAAAATGACATCTGCCAAAGTACTGCTTAACGCATGGAATTTAAGGCCTAAAAAAAAGCTGGGGCAGCATTTTTTAGTCGATCCCTCTACAGCCGAAATGATTGTTCGGCGTTCCCGGATTACATCAAAGGATACGGTTATGGAAATCGGCGCCGGATTGGGAGCGTTGACGATTCCGGTGGCAAAGATCGCCGGACGTGTTTATGCAGTTGAAACAGATTCACAATTGACACCGTTGCTGAAGAACGAATTGCTTGTTCACAAACTGCCGAATGTTGAAATCATCGAAAAAAATATACTTAGCGTCGATATCCATTCACTGGCAAAAAAATTGGATCGCCGGTTAATTGTGATGGGAAATCTGCCCTATAACATCTCTTCACAGGTCCTGATCCAGCTCATCCATGCCCGAAGCATTGTGAAACGCGCGATTTTAATGTTTCAAAAGGAGCTGGCCCGGCGCATTACGGCCAGCCCCGGCAATAAGGATTACGGAAGATTAACCGTCATGCTGTCGTATTGTGCCGAAATAAAATCCATAGCAACTATAGCGGCTTCGCTTTTTTATCCGGCACCCAAAATCGACTCCGAAGTCGTTGAGGTCAATTTTAATATTTTCCGCCCCTATGCGCCGCATGATGAAACCATGCTTTTTCAGGTGATCAAGGCGGCGTTTGGTAACCGGCGTAAAACGCTTAAAAATGCGCTGTCGACCAGTGGCCTCCACATTGATCCACAGATTGCCCATCAGGCATTGACAGCAGCAGGCATTGATCCCGGACGGCGTGCTGAAACGCTTGCCGTCTCGGAATTTGTGGCGCTTCAAATTAGTTTGGCACAGGCTCTCAAGTAAAATAACAGCCGGCGGCGGTTATTTCTCTGAATGTCTCTTGACCCCGTGCTGCAGGAATATTATGCTTTACCAG
>CBDUUO010000178.1:0-6165 GCA_965370395.1 uncultured bacterium | reverse complement strand
GCCACATCGATGGCAGCCGCCGTCTTGCCGATACCGGTCGGACCGCAGATAATGATTATTTTGGGCTTTACAGTTGCAGAATTCATGAGTTTAACCAAGGCAAATGATGTCATACCGGATATTGGTAAAGATTGAAATCTCAATTCCAAATAATTTTATACTGATCGACTGATTAGAATTCATTTGTTGACTAAGGATTGGAAATTTATTGAAATTATTCTCAACATCGTCTGTCGATTTTTGCGCCATTTGCGTCAAAATTCATTGACAAACATATAGTAAACATCTATTCTGGCCAACTTTTCTAGAACCTATCTCAAAAATGCGTCTAAGTGCCCCGGGCTACGTTGTCCCGTCCGAGTTGAAATACTCACAAATACAGATAGTTACTGAACTACTTTAGGAGAACGAATCAATGCCAAAAGAAGTTATCGGATCGGTGATGGTCGTCGGAGGCGGTATTTCCGGTATGCAGGCAGCGCTGGACCTGGCAGATTCAGGCTACTATGTTTACCTGGTCGAAAAAGGCTCATCCATCGGGGGCGTGATGTCCCAGCTGGACAAGACCTTTCCCACCAACGACTGCGCCATGTGAATTATTTCACCGAAACTGGTCGAGGTCGGCCGGCATTTAAATATCGAGCTCAAGACGAGCAGTGAAATAAAAGGAATGAAAGGCCGCGCAGGCAACTTTCAAGTCGAGCTGATTCGACACCCGCGATATATTGACGAGTCATTGTGTATCGCCTGCGGCGCCTGCGCCGAAAAATGTCCCAAAAAAGTCGTGGATCCTTACAACACGGGATTGGTCAAACGCAAAGCTGCCTTTATCGAATACCCCCAGGCAGTACCATTGAAATATTGTATCGATGGAGATAGCTGCATTTACATCCAGAAAAACAAATGCGGGGCTTGCCAAAAAATATGCCCCACCGACGCTGTAGATTTTGATCAAAAAGCGCAAAGCGAAACCCTGCAGGTCGGATCGGTGGTGCTGGCTCCGGGTTTTGCGCCTTTTGATCCTTCCAAATTTGATAATTACCAGTACGCCAACCTCCCCAATGTACTGACCTCGCTGGAGTTTGAGCGCATCCTGTCCGCATCCGGTCCGACCATGGGGCATGTTACCCGCCAGTCAAAAGACAAAGGCGAGCCGAAAAAAATTGCCTGGTTCCAGTGCGTGGGTTCCCGGGACATGAACAAATGCGACAACGCTTATTGTTCATCGGTATGCTGCATGTATGCCATCAAAGAAGCGGTCATCACCAAAGAGCATGTCGGCGATGACCTGGACTGCGCGGTTTTTTTTATGGACATCCGCACACCGGGAAAAGACTTTGAACGTTTTTACGACAACGCCCGCGAAAAACACGGCATTCGATTTATCAGAAGCCGGGTTCACAGCGTCGATCCGGTTGCCGGGAGCGATGACCTTGAAATCCGCTACATAACGGAAGGCGGCGAGATGGTCACCGAGACCTTTGACATGGTCGTGCTGTCCATCGGAATGGAGACCTCGCCGGAAGTCATCCAGCTTGCCAAAAAGCTTAGAATCGATCTGACGGCCGGCAACTTCTGCCAGACCTCCACATTTGATCCGGTGGCGACATCCAGAAAGGGTATTTATGTCTGCGGTGCCTTCCAGGGCCCCAAAGACATTCCGCAATCCATTGTTGATTCCAGCGCCGCCGCTGCTGCTGCCGGTGAAATTTTAGCCGCCGCCCGCAATACGCTGACCCGCAAGAAAGAAGTGGTGCCCGAGGTCAATGTCGTCAATGAGCGGCCCCGCATCGGCGTATTTGTTTGCCATTGCGGCATCAATATTGCCGGTGTGGTGGATGTGCCCGCCGTGGCCGAATATGCCGCTACCCTGCCCTACGTGGAATTTGCGACCGACAACCTGTATTCCTGCTCCCAGGACACCCAGGATACCATGGCCAAAATCATCGAGGAGAAAAAGCTAAACCGCGTGGTGGTGGCGGCCTGCACGCCCAAAACCCATGAACCGCTGTTTCAGGAAACATTGATCAATGCCGGGTTAAACAAATATCTATTTGAGATGGCTAACATTCGCAATCAGGACTCCTGGGTGCATAAAAACAATCCGGATCTGGCCACCAAAAAAGCCAAAGACCTGATCCGCATGGCGGTTCACAAGGTGGCTTTAATGGCCCCGCTGAAAGAAGCCGAACTCGAGATCAATCAGACCGCCATGGTCGTCGGCGGGGGTATCTCCGGCATGGCTGCGGCCAGAAGCATGGCGCGCCAGGGATATGAAACCCACATCATTGAAAAAGATGCCCAGCTGGGGGGTCAGGCCCGTCATATTTACCGCACAGCTTCCGGTGACAGTGTGCCGGAGAAACTGGCCGGTCTTATCAATGACGTCCAGAAAAATAAAAAAATTCACGTTCATCTTGAAACCGAAATCAAGCAGGCAGACGGGTTTGTAGGGAATTTCGAGACCACCCTTGCGGTCAACGGAACCGAAGAGATCCTTGAGCATGGGGTGGCTGTAATGGCCACCGGGGCATCGCCGTATCAACCCGATGAGTATAATTACGGTAAGGACCCGCGCATTCTTACCAGCCTGGAGCTTGATCGCAAATTTATGGATAATGACGCTGCCCTGAAAGACCTGAACACAGCGGTGTTTATTCAGTGTGTCGGCTCCCGGGAACCGCAGCGGCCTTACTGCTCGCGGGTGTGCTGCACCCATTCGGTTGACAATGCCCTGGAACTCAAACAGCTTAACCCTGAAATGGACGTATTTGTTCTGTACCGGGACCTGCGAACTTATGGTGAGCGCGAGGTGTTGTATAAAAAGGCACGTGAAGCCGGAGTGATTTTTATGCGCTTCAGTCTTGAAAACAAACCCGAAGTGGTCACCGAGGGCGACAAGCTGTGGGTCAGAGTCATCGACCATATCATCGGCCGGCCGGTGGAAATCGAAACCGATCTGATCAGTCTGGCAACCGCCATCCTGCCTAACCCTGTGGGGAAGTTAGCGACTTTTTTCAAAGTTCCGTTAAACGAAGACGGTTTCTTTGTGGAACGCCATGCCAAACTGGGGCCGGTTGAATTTGCCACCGACGGCGTATTTTTATGCGGCATGGCTCATTATCCCAAACCCATTGATGAGTCTATCGCCCAGGGACAGGCGGCGGCATCCCGCGCCGTGACGCTGCTGGCGCGGGAGACCATTTTTCCCAGCGGAACCATCGCAGAGACCGACCCCACCCTGTGCAGTGAGTGCGGGGTTTGTGTGTCGGTCTGCCCGTATTCAGCGCCCTCTTTTGCCGAAGAGGGGCCTTTTGCGGGCAAAGCCCAGGTTAATCCAGTGCTGTGCAAAGGATGCGGACTTTGCGTGGCTTCGTGCCGATCCGGCGCGATTCATCTGAAAGGCTTTGACAACGATCAGATCTTTGCACAAATTTTTGCATTGAATAAAGCAGTATGATAATAAACAAAAAAAGTGACTAAAGTGAACTAAGGTTTAGAGTGCCTAAAGTTATGGTGTCGCTGCGCTCCATCTCTTATAAAAATGACAGTATTCCTTAACTTTAGGCACTTTAGATCATTTCCAACTTTAGCTCACTCGCTTAAAGGAGTATTAAACCATGTCCGAATGGGAACCTAAAATCGTTGCCTTTTTGTGCAACTGGTGCAGCTACGGTGCTGCCGACCTGGCAGGGGTCGGACGGATGGAATATCCATCCAACATCCGCGTGGTTCGGATCCCCTGTACCGGCAGGATGGATTCTAAGTTTTTCCTGGCTGCCCTGCGTGAGGGCGCAGACGGCGTCTGGGTATCCGGGTGACATCCCGGCGAATGCCATTACCTGGAAGGTAATTATTATGCCCGACGCAAATTTGCACTATTTCAAAATTTGATGGAACACATGGGAGTTGAACCCGGCCGTCTGCAGTTTTCCTGGGTATCCTCGGCAGAAGCCACCAAATTCGTCCAGGTGGTCACCGAAGTCACCCAGGCCATAAAAGACCTGGGACCGAATAAAAATTTAGTCAAAACCATGCCGAAGGTCGCTTAAGATGTTGAGCTACATTGATAAAATAAGGGAAATTTCCATACGGCTTTTAAAAGAGTGCCGGGTGGAAATGGTTATCGGGTTCCGCAAGGGAACCGTTCCGATGATGAATGAACCTCATTTCGCCAGATCTCCCGAAGATGTTGAAAACTTCGTCTGGGACAGCAATTGCGGCATTAACCTGTGCAATTATCTGACGAATCGTGGTGAAAAAATCGGCATTCTGGCCAAAGGATGTGATTCCCGTAATATCGTCACCCATATCATTGAAAATAAAATCAAACGGGATCAGCTCGTCATCATCGGTGTCCCCTGCAAAGGGATGATTGATAAGCGCAAGATTTCCGCCATGTTTGAGGGGGAGATTGGTGAAGTCATCGAAAATGAAAATAACATCACGGTTAAAGGCGATGGCTTTGAAAAGACCTTAGATAAAAGGGATGTGCTCCAGCAAAACTGCGCCATCTGCATTCACCGCAACCCGGTGATTCACGATGAACTGGTGGGTGAGCTCGTCGAAGAGCAGACCGATGTGGACCGCTACGCGGATGTCCGTGAAATTGAAGCCCTGTCGCCGCAAGATAAAGCAACATACTTTGAGAAACTTCTGGAACCCTGTATTCGGTGTTACGCGTGCCGCAATGCCTGTCCGCTTTGCTACTGCCCCACCTGCTTTACCGATGAATCCCGGCCGCAATGGGTCGGTAAAGGCCAGGACCCGACCGATGTGAGCACATTCCACTTTTTAAGAGCTTATCATTGTGCCGGCCGATGCACCGATTGCGGTGCATGCGAACGTTCCTGCCCGGTGGGCATAGATATGCGCGTCTTTACCAAAAAACTGGAAAAAGATTGTCTGGAGTTGTTTGACTGGGAAGCCGGCCTGGATCCCGATGTGCGGCCGCCACTGGACACTTACAAACCGAGTGATCCGGATGAGTTTATAAAATAGAAAATATCCGTTGTCCGTCGAATGTTGTCCGTTGCAATCACAACTGACAACTAACAACTGACAACTGACAGATCAAGGGCATTGATTATGAAGATCGTACAAATCGGCAAAGCAGATTGGGAAAATGCCATTAAAAAATTATCCGAAACCTATCGCCTTTTCGGTCCCGTCAAGGAAGATGATTTCCATAATTTTAAGGAACTCCATCAGGGGCAATTGCCGGATTTAAGTTGTTTAAACACCCGCCTGTCACCCAAATCGATCATCTATCCCCAATCGGAAGTGATGTTCGAATATTCCCTGGATGAAAACCAGGAAGACCATCACATCTTAAAGGAAGCCAATAAAGACTATTCCCGGCAAGCGGTTATCGGGATCCGGCCCTGTGATGCCAAGGCCTTTGCGCTGGTCAAGCTCAATTTCGACACCCCGGAGTACCAGGACCCGTATTGGATCAAAGCCTATGAAGCCACTACGCTGGTGGGTTTGGCATGCGAATCTCCTTGCAGTTCCTGTTTTTGCACCACCGCCGGCTGCGGGCCCTATCATGAAGAAGAACTGGATCTGCTGCTGATCGATAACGGCGATCAATACTGGGCCAAGGTCATCACCGACAAAGGCGAAGCATTTATAGAGGCCGCCGGATGGAGCCATACGGTGGATGAAAAAACAGCCGCCAAAAAAATTGAGACCCAGAAACAGGCAGCCGAAGATAAAATATGTTCTACGGTAAATACAGATAAATTAAGGGAAATTGAAACTAACGAGCTTTACAACGCACCATTCTGGGAAGAGGTTTCTTTTTCCTGTATTAACTGCGGCACCTGCACCTATGTGTGTCCGACCTGCTGGTGTTTTGATATTCAGGATGAAAACCGCGGCAATTCCGGTTGTCGTATGCGCAACTGGGACAGCTGCATGTACCCGCTTTTTACCCTGCATGGTTCCGGGCATAATCCCAGGGACACGAAGTTGCACCGGGTCCGTCAGCGCTTTATGCACAAACTCAAATACTATGTCGATAAATATGACGCCGGAATTCAATGCGTGGGATGCGGCCGATGCGTTCGCCTCTGTCCGGTCAACATCGATATTCGACGAGTTTGTGAATTGATGAACCGATACGCCGCTTAGAAGGATTGAATATTTTCGATTGAATATTGA
>CBDUUO010000177.1:0-6187 GCA_965370395.1 uncultured bacterium | reverse complement strand
GCGTCTATCCCAAAAAGGAGGATTCAATGGCAATTAAAATATTGATTCGGAGAAACGTACCTGAAAACAAAGCAAGGAAAATGATCCCGCTGTTTCGCAAAATGCGAACGCTTGCAAACGATCAGCCCGGGTACATTACCGGAGAAACGATGCGAAATCTTGAAAAGCCGGATGAATTCCTGGTGATCAGCACATGGGAGACATCGGATGACTGGAAACAGTGGGTGCAAAGCCATGAGCGCCAGCAGATTCAAAGCCAGATCGATGACCTGCTGGGCGGCAAAACTGTATACGAGATTTTTCATTACGGGTTTGCGGAGTAAACCTCAACCCTCCCAGACTGCGCTGGTCTATCGCTTGACAATTTGGATAATCTAACTCAGAACCATTAATAAACCGGAGTAATGGAGTCACCTTCATTTTGGAATTTGGATTGCGGATTGAACTGCAGCAAGTTGGTGCTCAGCTATTTGGTCTGTCATTAAATCTAAAATCTAAAATCCAAAATATGTATTGCTCCAATACTCCTGATCGTTAAAGCAAGGCGCCCCACCATTTGACCCTTCCAAGGTAACCGAATGGATTATGTTCAAGCGGGGATGCCCTTACATATTTTCCGTTATAGATACCGTTCGATCCCCCAGTATATTCACATAACTTCCCATTTCATTATCATACCAGCCATAGATAACGGCCTGGGTGACCGGCACCCGGATAATTGATTGATGGAGATTGGTTAAAGCTTCTTTTTCCAATCCGGGTACTTTTTTCAAATCAATCGTGGCCTCTGCCGTCCGGGTGTGGGTTTCGTGGCCTTCAATTGTGGCGGCAACCCGCGGAATGCCGATAATATCGCAGGAAACATTCTGTTTTTCCGTAAAGTGGAGGTACCCATGGGTGTTTTCTGCAGCCTCCTGCTCAAATATGTCATTGATGGTATCCCGGGTGATAAATGGGCCGCTCGGTTCTTCTTGAAGGTTAATAACCAGAATGATCAGCGATCCGGTCTGAACCGGGATTCGGACGGATTCAGCAATGAAGGCGATTTCTTCCATTTCCGGAATTACCAATCTCAATGCATTGGCAGCACCGGTGGTCGTTAGAATGATATTGTTCAAAATGCTTCTATTTTTTCGAAGATCGGTCTTTCCGGTTTTCGGAAGCCGATCCAACACCTCCTGAGATCCGGTGGCGGCATGAACGGTGACCATGGATGCCGACATGATCTTTTTAGAGCCGAAGGCGTTAACCAGGGGTTTTACCATGTGGGCCAGACAGGTTGTCGTGCAGGAAGCATTTGAAATCACCTTATGATGCCGGGGGTCATAATCGTTTTCATTAATTCCCATGACGGTGGTCACCGCATCTTCGGGTGCAGCCTCACCCTTGTCTCTAAATTTAAACGGGGCAGAAACAATTACTTTTTCAGCGCCGGCCTCTAAATGGCCCCTGAGGGCGCCCCCGGGGCTATTCGGTTCCAGGGTCGGATCCAGGAATTGACCGGTTGTGTCAACGACCAGCCGAACGCCCTGATCGCCCCACCCAATCTCTGCCGGGTTTCGATGCGATCGCAGAAAGCGCACCTTGATCCCATCAACACGCATCGAACCGCTTTCCTCATCCAGATTGCTGATCACCGGCTCGGCTCGATGCCCGTGAAGATAGCCGTGCAACCAGCCGTAGGTTGAGTCACGTTCAAAATAATGGGCAATATCTTCTAAGGATGAGCCCGGCTGTCGGCCGATATTGACAATAATTTCATCATAATATTTGCGGCCGACATGGTGCCAGAGTGTCAGTTTGCCAATGCGGCCGAACCCATTTACACCCAATTTTTTTATGTTTGAATGTAACGTATCCGTGCCCATGTTTAATTTGCTCCTTTCCTGGTTTCTTCAACTTTGATCAAACCTTGATAAACCGAACCCTCGTGGCCGTCAATGCTGATGTGCTCCCCGGATTTTATTTTTAATTGATTAAATTCGCAATATTTTTCCTTCTCACTGCAATCAAGATTGGTACAACTCACCACACAGGTTTTGCCCAGCCGGTGGGCGATAACCGCTGCATGGGAGGTGAGCCCCCCCCGGGCGGTCAACAAACCATCGGCGGCATGTATTTCCTGGATATCATCCGGAACCGTATCATTTCGAGCGAGAATCAAATTGGCGCCGGGGTCCATGATCCGCCATTCCTCAATCTCTTCCAGGGTAAAAACCAGACGCCCGCTCATGGCACCGCCACTGACACCAACACCGTGTCCCAGATACATCGTCTGGGAATCTTCCCCAAAATCGAAGGTCAGCACCAGTTTGCGTTCACGAATGGCCATATCGCGTGTTTGGAGCAAATACAAATCATCACTCGAGGGCCCTTCAAAGGTAAACTCAATTTCCTGCGGGCTCCACCCTTTTTCATCAATCAGATCATGTGCCCAGTCTTTTAATGCCCGATAAATTTCCGGGAAATGGGTCTCCAGGGTGATATCGGTTTCCCGCATTTCGATTTCCTGCTGGAAAATCGAAATCGGCATGGTTTTAACCAATCCGGCGACAACATCTTCTCCCTGGTTGCCGATGGTAAAATCCCCCCAAAGTTTTAGCGTATCGCCGGACCACCGGGGATTATGCGTAAACACAACACCGGTGCCTGACTGCTGCGATATATTGCCGTAGACCATTGCCTGAACGGTAACGGCCGTACCCCAGTCCTCTGAGATCCCGATAATCCGTCGATATGCCATGGCCCTTGGTGATTCCCAGGAGGCCAGAACCCTTTTGATGGCCAGGAGGAGCTGTTCGTATGGGTTTTCAACCACCTCGATGCCGGCATCTCGAATCAGGTCCTTATAAGTCAGCGCAACATCACGCATCTGTTCTCCGGTTAGTTCTCTTTTCAGTGGAATTCCCAGCCGTTGTTTGGACTCACTGATAATCGCATCGAAATCGTCTCGTTTCAAACCAAATGACATCCCATAGCACTGCAAGAACCGGCGATAACTGTCCCAGGCAAACCAGGCATTGCCCGTCTTTTCGGCGATTCCTTCTGTAATTTGTTCATTGTTGCCGACATCCAGCAGGGTATCCATCATTCCGGGCTGGGATATGGCTGAGCCGCTGCGCACTGAAAGAAGCAACGGGTTTTGCATGTCGCCGAAAACCTTACCGGCGGCTTTTTCCAGTGCCGAAATATTTTGTAAAATTTTCTCCTTGAAATTCTGCTCGGCCGGCGGATAGCTTCCGATGATCTCCCGGCAGCGAAACACTTCGGTGGTGATGATAAAGCCCGGCGGTACCGGGTACCCGAAACTTTTCAGCCGGACCATGTTGAGTCCTTTATTGCCCAGATAAATGATTCCGGTTAACCGCGCTAAAGATGAGTCAATCGGCGTAACGGCATTCTGGGGATCATAGAGAAGCAGCCGCTGGAGCTTATCTTTTGGCAACTTATAGGACTGCTGAAAGAGGGTGCTCAAAATCCGGCTTAAAAAAAGATCAAGTTGTTGCAGACCCAGACTCAGCGTAATGCGGTCTCGGAAAAAAATTTCAGAAACCCGAAGTTGCAGTTTATCACTGTCAATGGCCTCCTCTGGAGGCAGAAATTTCGGCAGCAGCGAATCAACCGGCGAGTGGGACAAAATTCGAGTAAGGGTCTGCCCGTGAATATTATTAAAGTAATCATTGACGATGTTCTTGACGGCCTGGGCAAACCCTTTAAAAATATCCAGATATTGGGTTAGCGTGAATCCTTTGACCTCCAGGGAATGGGCGAGAAACTCAAGCTGGCGCCCGAATTCTACCGACGAAATCCCGTCCAGTTTCAAGGCTCTGTCAAAGAGCCGCAGCAAACTGTATATTTGATGAAACGTGGCTTTGGTAATTAAACTGAGATCAATATTCTCGACCAGGTCCTCAAAAAGAACATTAACCAGAGATTCAATTCGAAAAGAAAGCCCCAGACAGTCAAATTTCATTTCATGATAACTTCCGTACATGGAAGGGATATCAATGGTAATATGGCGTTTCTTGTAAATATCCTGCCTGATTTCAAACATTTCATCGGACAGAATAACGGTTTTTAATTTTTCCGCATATTCCAGGAGCATAAACAGTCGTTTGTGCCGATCGGGTTCTGCGAAGGCCAGTTCGAGCCGGTTTAAATCGGGCAATGCTTCGGTTCTGAGCGGTGCAAGGTAAGCATCCATCTCTATTAAATCGAAATTATATTTCTGATTCAGAAGCTTGTAGAAAACTGCGGCGTGCTCGACCCGTTCCCGATCGCGGCCGGATTCATCATTTACGTCTTCCAGCCATTGCTTGACGTTTTCTTCGCTGGCGGTCAGCAGATCATCCGGAACACTGACGCCTTTTTTTTCCAAATGGGCCATAATTTGAAAGACACCATCGATATAGGGTCCTTGGGTTTCGATCTGATCATAAACCGCCAGCGGCACGTATGACAAGAGAGGCGTCTTGTCTCGCGTTTTCCAGAAATGAAAAATCGCTTCCATCAGATCGATAATCCGGTTGCTGCTTTCCACATGGCTTTGTTTTCTTAGAAAATGGATGAGGATATCGTGACGCTGGGTGATTTCATCGATGCGGGTGGATATGTCCCGCAGCCGCCCTTCGGCACCGATATCATTGAAATACACCGGAAAGAGCCGGGCAAGCTGCTTGGAAAGGTTAAATACGGAACCGATGCCCGAGTTTAAAAATTGGGTAATGTCACGCGGAAAAAGATCAATATCCCTGATGAAAACACCATACAGAGAAAGATGCACAATTAAGGCTGACAGTAACCGGATGGACTGTTTTGGATTTAATTCAATCAGCTCCAGCCAGGTGCGAATGTTCAAGGTGTGGGTCTTGTTCACCTGTATCTGCCAGTTATTGTCCACACCTTTAATGTTCGGCGCTGCAAAGCCCAGGTCGATAACCGAATCAATGAAATAATTGATCAGGTCGATATCGTCGGTTTTGTAAACGCCCTTTCCCATATTCAGCACGCAGTTGAGGGCTGTGGCCGGATACAGGTCGGCCCGCTCTTTTAGAATGGAAAAGGTTTTTCGGATCAGCTTCTGGATGCCGCGGTAATTTTCATTTTCAATGATCCCGCCCAGCGTCTGGTTAATATCCCTTAGTGTTTCCTCGTGGATCAGAGACAGCCCGGCAACATTCATGATGTAAAACAGGAAAATGAGATTAAGATGCCGTCCGCGACCATTTTCGCCTCCTCTTTTTAACAGACCGGGAGGGATCTGGCGGTAGGCTTCTGCAATCTGGTTATATCCGGGAAGCTTCAATAGTGAGGTCAGCGCTTGGTCGGATTTCAGCTTTTTAGCGTTTGCAATCCGATCCAGCTCATGCTTCCAGTTTTCCAGCTGCGAATGCGAAATGTTTTTAATAAATTCCTCATAAGAACGGTGTGGATCAATTTCGGAAACTTCCTCTTCAAACCAGGGCTGAGGATCCTTTTCGCTTAACCAGTAGTCGTATGTGAAAGTAAGGTATTTTATCAGCAACTGATTGATCGAATTAAAAACACCGTCTGATTCAGGCGTATGCTTTAAAAAAGTGTCCGCCAACCGGTTGATCTGATAATAGCTGCGTGTAAACAGGGCAAAATGATCATCGGATAAGTCGGCGATTCGCAAAAAGACGCTGTTGATACAGGGCAAAAATAGTTCCAGCTTCGCGTCTGAATCTTTTACTGTTTTTTGCAAAAATAACAGCAAGCTGTCGACCGCATCGACCTTCACTTCCCTATCATTTTCCGAGGCAACCGCATCAAAAAATATGTCGGCTAAAAGACCTGCGGCTTGCGGGCCCTTGGGATGGTTTTTTAGAAGATGAAAATACTCCAGGGAATACTTGCGAGATTCGGCAACGATAAAGCTCCAGTTTTTATATGGATGGGAGAGTTCTTTCAGGAAGGTGTTCAACCCTTCCATCAGGCCGTAATATTTAGACATCACTTCCTGAAGGGTTGCATATTTTTCATCTATGGCGACATCAACATGATAGTCGGCCAGATTAACTTCAAGGGCTTTGGATTTAACTTTCACCGCTTGTTTTTCCTCAATGATACGGAAAACTAAATTAAGGTGTCAGGTTTCAGGTGTCAGTCAGATGGCAGGCGTTACATCTGTTTAATTGGTTTGATTGATGAAACTGTTTTATTGGTT
>CBDUUO010000176.1:0-6210 GCA_965370395.1 uncultured bacterium | reverse complement strand
CTACTGTAAGACGGGCTGGGCAGAGATGCTCGAGGTCTTTCAAGATATCGCCAACAGCGAAGCGACCGAAGAAGACCTCGAGTTTTTGCAGTCGGCTGCTGAAGCCATTGTCAGCAATGCAAAATGCAGCATCGGCAAATCCGGCCCGGTACCGTTGTTTCATGCGCTCAAATATTTTGCCGATGATTTTTCACAGGCCATCAGCGGTAAGAAACAGGTGACAACGGGAACCTATTATTCAAAGCTGACCGCCCCCTGTTTGGATGCCTGCCCGATTCATCTCGATATTCCCAAATACATTGAGTTGATTAAAGATGCCAAATTTGCAGACTCACTTAATGTGATTCGCGAACGTCTGCCCCTGCCGGGTGTCGTGGGGCGTGTCTGTTTTCGACCCTGCGAAAAACATTGTCGGCGCGGGAATTTAGATGAACCCATTTCGATAAAAGCGCTCAAGCGCTTTGTGGCGGATCATGAACTGTCTGAGCAAAAGGAACCGGAATATGAGGTCACCCCCTCGGAAAACAACGGCAAAGTGGCCATTGTGGGTGCCGGTCCGGCTGGAATTACCTGTGCGTATCACCTGGCCCGTAACGGGCATGAGGTAACGATCTATGAGGCCCTGAGTGAACCGGGCGGCATGTCGGCTGTGGGTATTCCCGACTACCGGCTGCCTCGCAATATCTTGCAAAGTGAGGTGCAGCAAATTCAGAAAATGGGTGTTTCCATCAACTATGGTCAAACCATCGGAAAAGATCTAACGCTTGCAACGCTTGAAAATGAGTTCGATGCGGTGTTTGTCGGTATGGGTGCACAGGACAGCACCACCATGGGCATCGAAGGGGAAAACATGGGATATCAAGGGTTTATCCCGGGACTTGCATATCTGCGGGAGGTTAATGCCGGCCGCGATCCGTATCCGCAAGGCAAAAAAGTCGTGATTATCGGCGGCGGAAATGTCGCGATTGATTGTGTTCGCTGTTCCTTGCGCACCGACAAGGAAGATATTCAGCTGGTTTACCGCAGGACCCGCAACGAAATGCCGGCCGATGATGGCGAGATTCACGATGCCGAAGAAGAACAGGTGCAGTTCCACTTCTTGACTGCGCCGGTGCGTATCTTAGCTGAAGACGGTAAAGTGGTCGGCCTTGAATGCATCAAAATGAAACTTGGCGAACCGGACGCCAGTGGAAGACCGCGACCGGTGCCGGTTGAAGGTTCGGAATTTGTTTTTGACTGCGATACCATCGTTTCAGCGATCGGACAGCAGGTCGATCTTACCTTGCTTGCCGGAATGGATGATGTTCAAACAACCCAATGGAATACCATTGTCGTTGACGAATACACCAAGCAAAGCAACTGCTCAAAAATCTTTTTTGCCGGTGACTGTGAAACCGGACCGGATGCCTTGATTACAGCCTGCGCCGGCGGCCGTAGGGCTGCTCACAGCATCGACCGTTTTATTAATACGCAGACCCTTGAATATGATGACAATCACTACTTCGATAAGCTTTTCAAAACCGTAAAAGTCTATGACCCGGATGAGGAAATCCTCAAGGTCGAAAGCAAACAGCGCTTCCAGCCGAGCATGCTCCCACCGGACACGCGAAAATCGACCTTTGATGAAGTCGAGCAAGGCCTATCCGCTCAGGAAGCCGTGGCTGAAGCCGAGCGATGCTTGCGGTGTTACCAGGTTGCAACCATCGCCGTATAGTGTCATTTCCCACAAATATGTTACAAAAGTCGCAATGAAAGAACCGCTTGGCAATCAGCCAGAATATAAAGCCGACCTTTTACTTTTAGCGGGCTTTTTGGGGGCGGGTAAAACCACCTTACTCAAAAGAATACTTTCCTGGGAAGCCGACCTCTCCGAAACCGTTGTCCTGGTGAATGAGTTTGGCGACATCGGTATCGATGGCGCCCTGCTTAAAGATTCCGGTTCTGACGTGATAGAGTTGACCAGCGGATGTATCTGTTGCACGCTCAGCGCCGACTTACATCAATCGCTGATGCGTATATGGAATCGATTCAAACCCCGCCGCATCTTAATAGAATCTTCAGGAGTTGCAGACCCCAAATCGATCGCTTCGGTCTTGAAGGAGCCGGGGTTAGATCAATTGATGGATCTCAAAAAAACCGTTACGGTGTTGGATGCAGATTTTTGGGAGGCACGGGAGGTATTTGGGCGCCTTTTTTATAACCAGCTGGAGATGGCCGATTTAATTCTTTTGAACAAAATTGATTTGGCAAAGCAAGAAAAAATTCCTCAGTTTCTTAAAGAAATTCATGAAGTTATACCCAGTTGCCAGGTAATCCCCACTATTCATTGTGGCATCGATCCGGAATCCCTCTGGGTAGCGGCCACGCCCAAAACGTTTCAATTAAAGCCCATCCGATTTTTCCAGCCGATTGCTTCAAACAGCAATACGGATTCAAGCGACCATCATCATTCTCACCAGGAACACGACAACCACACGGTAAGGGCTACCAATTATGTGACGTTTTCTTTTCAGGGCTCAAATATTTTTGATGAGGCATGCTTTAAAAAATTTATCCGCAACCTGCCATGGGAGGTCTTTCGCATAAAAGGTACGGTGAGATTTGCCGATCGCGTGGTAATGCTCAACTTCGTCGGTGGTAAAAGCGAATGGATTCCCTGGGATGAAGAACCTGAAACACGGTTGGCCTTTATCGGGTGGGGGATCAATGAAGCGGAAATACTTGAAAATCTAAAAAAATGTTTTGCTGAATCTTGAATCCTACCCCGGATCAATTGAATCTTTCGATTAGGTTTCGGGTGTCAGGTGTCAGGAAAAAGTAGGTGTCAGATTACAGAGGTCAGATGTCAGAGGACAGAAGACAGATGATAAAAACTGGAAGATGAAGCACCCTTTCTGACTTCTGTTTTCTGTCCTCCGTCATCTGTTTACTGACACCTGACACCCGACACCTGACACCTTAAATAAAACCGTGTTTTGTAAATTACTTGTGGGACACAACACGAGTTAGCAGCATTTATAAAGCCTCAACAGGCGCTCGTCCATAACAAAATAAAATTTCATGAAGGAAGATCCGTCCCAGCGGGTTCTTACGCCGTGCACGGTATTTGCCAGAGCGATGGTACTTCGCAGGTGAGTAATCATAATAAGCTGTTTGCTGTCGGCCACATCTTTGAGAAACGCCTGCATGGACTTATGGTTGGTATAGTCCAGGGAGGGCTCCACTTCATCCAGCAGAAAAAATGGGCTTTCAAGTTGATGAAATACAGCCAGCTTCAAAGCCAGACTGGTAATGGCCTTTTCGCCTCCAGACAATTGATGCGCCCTGCGCAGACGATTTCCTGGAAGATTGACTTCGATCTCCAATCCCTTTTGTCCATTTTTCGAAATTACATCTAACCGAACCTCACCAAGGGGTATTAGATAGGACATATACCGCTGAAATAAGGGAGCGATAATATCTTTGATGCATCCAACGGTTTCTTCTTCGGATTCTATGCCCAGGATTTGCCGTATGTCGTTAAAGCGCTGCCCGGGATTTAACTCAATAACGTCATTAATTTGTTCTTGCCGGATAATGGTTTTGAGACAATGCCTGAGATTATAGGCATCTAGTTTTTGGCGATATTCTTCACGTGCATAGCTGGCTTTATCAATCCAGTATTGATCGTCCCCATTTTTCGTTCTTTCACGGGCCAAAAGGATGGCGGATGTATTTTTCTCTTTTCCCTGCTTTAAAAACAGTTCCACCCGAATGTCGGATGCCGGCGGATAGTCTTTGCTGCCGGCAAAAAACAACTCTTCTTTTTCATAACAACGGATGCGGCCCAGATCATTTTCGCCGAGTGCCCAAACAATCGCATCCAGAATATTTGATTTCCCGACGCCGTTATTTCCAATGATAACACCGATGCCGGGCTGAAAACTCATGTTGGTTTTTTCTGAAAAGGATTTAAAGCCTTCAATGTTAACATCTTCCAGATAGATATTATTCATTTTGATTCTTTTCCTTATGCCGTCTGAGGATTTCATCGATGAGTTCTTCCTGCATGGGGATAAGGGACTCATAAACAAGGTCGCCATCTAAAGCAACACTGGGCAGGGACTTGGCCTTCAGTTCCCGAAAGCGCTGCACCCCTTCACGGGTGCGCATATCCCATTCATGCACTTCAATAATTTCTTGGATGTCTTGCGGTAAAACCTTTACCGATTCCGCCATATAGACACAGGCAACTCATTGCCTAAAATCGGTCAAAAGCACATCCACCAATACGGGTTGTGTCAAATCATCCTCCTTTGTATTCAGCCTGCATGATCTTGAATTCGATCTTTTCATCCGTAACTTCCAGCTGACCCCAGGATAGCCCGTTGATGTCCGCTGCGGGCCCGAGACTGATGAAATCCTTGCCGGCAATATGCCAATGTCCCCATTTTTTGATCTGGCTAAAAACAATAATATCGACTCGAAATTGGGGAATCATGGCTTCCAGTGCCGCAAAAACACTTTCATCCTGCATGAAATTGGTCAATCCACACACCATATTCATTTCCAGGGCAAAGGGTTCAAAGTCAGAATAGTCAGGAAGTTCCTGAATATAATCGCCGTAAAAAACAATACCTTTTTTTTGCTTCACTTGAAAGCTCAGCACCTGGGGCAACCGCAACAGCCAATCTCTGTCCTTTTGTTCAAGGGGCGGCATGCCTTTTGTTTCTTGACCCTGGGCATAGCGCCAGTCATCTTCCCCCTGGATCGCAAGAATTTGGTGTTTCCGTATTTTCTGAATCAAATCTTTGTTTTGAGCAGAATCTCCCGTCAGGTTGCCGAGGCAATAGAAAGCTTCTACGCCGCCGGCTTGCACGTGCTGAATGAGTTTTCCCAAAACAGTGCTGTTGCCTTCCATCGCGCCGATGAGGCCGATCCGGCGTCCAGCGCAAGCGTCGGCATGGACCCGAAAAGACTCGGCGGGCTTCAAACTGCCGTTTTTAACTGCTGTAACGGCAGAAGCCAGTTGAGCGGGGCAGGAGGTTCCATGGCGGCAATCAATTCCGACAAGGTATTCGAGGGCTTCTGCAAGCGGTTTTCCCTCTAAAAGACGCGCGACCAACTGCGCGTTACCCGGGCACCCCCCCCCGACAAAACGGACGTCCTCGAGACGACCATGGGTGACCTTAAAATGAATTTCAGGGGGACACACGCCCTGGGTCGGAAAAATAAAACGCTTTGTTTGGGTTTCGTCAGGCATAGAAGATACCATACAAGTTAGGGGCTTCGCCCCAATTGGAATGGTAGAATGCTGGAATATTGGAAAAATGGGTCTTAGGATACTGCAATAATGGACAAATGGCAAAATTCATCTTGACGCTAAAGTTTAAAATAGATAATTTCCTTTGAAAACCCACTATTCCATTGTTCCACAATTCCATTATTCCATGATTATTGTGGAATTCAGGTGTTTTTTGGCCGTATCCCAGGTTTTTTGGAGAATGCTTAGGGTGCCCTGGCAAATTTCGGTACGCAGACCGAATAACTCATTAAAAGCCTTTGAATTTTGTTTCAT
Organism: uncultured bacterium; assembly: GCA_965370395.1. Lineage (GTDB taxonomy): Bacteria > Desulfobacterota > Desulfobacteria > Desulfobacterales > JAHEIW01 > JAHEIW01. The sequence continues at coordinate 653 of CBDUUO010000176.1, read as the reverse complement.
CTCTTCAAGGGACATAATGGGTGTCGAAATAAAAAGCGAGCGCTCGTAATTCTTGAATAGCCGTTTAGCCATTTCAGGGCTCAGGTTGCCGAACTCCTGCTCGAACATGCGTTTCCAATGATAGGTCCAGCCGGGTATCATAAAAAACGTACCGGCCACCCGGCACTGTTCTCCATAATACCGTTCGCGCCCCCCGATAAGCAGACCGATGCAATCATCAACCGGATGATCCTCATCCATAGGGATAAACACCGGCACCCCGGCATCGGACAGCAGTTCTTCGGGTTTTTCAAATGCGTTGCCGCACAAGCCATATCCGAGCATCAAAGCATCCACCCGGGGTCCAAATGCCAGTGCGGCCTCGAGTAATCCCTGTTGAAGTGTGTGTTTTCGATTATGCAAAGCCAGTTCCAATACACCGACCAAGACTTCCAGAGAGTTTTCGGCAGTAGGGATGAAATCCTTGAGATGGGTGATCCGATTTAAGTTGTCTTTTTTGATGGATTCAAGGGCGGCAATCAAGTGCGCGGATCGCTCATCTTCCAGAACTGTAATTCGGCCCACCTCTTTGTCTCTTCCAAGCAAATCGGCAAATTCCAGTTCCAGAATCTCGCAGGTTAGAATTCCTAAAATTCCCATTGATCCTTACTTGT
>CBDUUO010000175.1:0-6246 GCA_965370395.1 uncultured bacterium | reverse complement strand
GCAGAAGACACAACAAACTACCGCTATCGGAACGTTATTTTGACAAACGCTCTATAAGAGTAATTTTGGATTGTGTAACGCAAATATGGAAAAATAGAGCGCTATAAAAAGTGCGGATATCGTGTCGGCTTATGAAATAATAAATCGTTGCGTCTTTATTCCATGAAAAGCGAAAGTGTTTTGCCGTCTTTTAAATTCACCAGCCCCTCCTCACAGATCCTCAGATAGGGAATCGCGGCCCCGGTTAATGTTGTTAAGGATAAAACCGGGGTGGGGAAGGGTACGCCTAAATCCCGCGCCGCCATGTTGACTTCTTCAAGACGCCGGGCCAGCGATTGCAGGGGAAGGTCAGATATGACGCCAAAAACCGGCAGGGCTATTTCTGCCATAATTTTTCCGGCTCTACAAACAACCGCTCCTCCCTGCATTTCGTGAATGCGGTTTACAACGGCGGCCATGTCGGAATCATTCGCCCCGACAACCACGATATCCGAAGTGTCCCAGGCGGCGCTGCAGGCAATGGCCCCGGCTTTGAGGCCGAATCCCGTTATCAGGCCGGTAAATAACCGGCCGGGGTTGTGTGTGCGGTCGATGGCCGCAATTTTCAGGAGGTCTTTTTGGGTATTGCCGGTTATGTAACCATCAATGACCGGACAATTCAGTGCCGTCTCAGCGGTAACCAGGTCGGTAACCATTTTGATTGCGCGGACCCGTATATTTTTTACGGTTTTAGTGACTTTAATGGCAAAATCTGAGGGTTGAAGCTCGCGTGGCAGGCGGATCGTATTCAGGCTTTCCGCGTTAAAGGTGTGTTTTCTGGGGGGAACCAGTAGTTTTCGATCTTCGGTGATTATTTGACCATTGCTGACGACCATCTGAGCATTAATGGTAGCGAGGTCGGGAATAATGACCAGATCCGCATAGCGACCCGGCGCAATACCGCCGATCAGATGATCGAGGGAAAAATGCTCGGCCACATTCAGCGTGGCCATCTGAATAGCCGTAATCGGTTCAAACCCGCAATCAATGGCTTTCTGGACCACATTTTCCATATAGCCTTTTGCGATCAGCGCCGAGGGTTCAACCCCGTCGGTCACCAAAATCAACCGTCGCAAATCGATTCCCTGTGTGTTTATTTTCGCGATCTCCTTCAGATCTTTGCGGACAGCACCCTCGCGAATCATGATATGAAGGCCGAGCCGTAGCCGCTCCAGGACCTGATCGGCATTGATGGGCTCATGACAGGATGAAATGCCGTTAGCGATATAGGCGCATAGCTTTTTCTCACTGGCTCCGGCCGAATGTCCCTCAAGGGTTTTGCCGGCCAGTAGCGTTTGATTAAATAACGGCACCATCCGATCCGGTTCCTGCAGAACGGCCGGCCAGTAGGATTCGCCCAGGCCGATAATGTCATCGCGCTCCAGGAGTTTTCCGAGTGTTTTTTCTGAAATTCCTCGAGCGGCATGACTGATGGAAATCATCGCCGGAGCCGTTGCTAAAATTTTAATCGGTTGATTCCGGAAGGATTCCAGCAGGTTAAGCAATCCTTCATATCCGGCAACAGCAAAGATCTCCAGTGTTTCGGTGATAAGGGTCGTGGTGCCGCCTTTAAGGGCATAATTTAAAAATGCATCGACCGAAAACAGGTAGGAAAGATGGGTGTGTCCGTCAATCAGTCCGGGAATGACGGTTCTGCTTTTGGCATCGATCACCTGTGTTCTGGGCCCGATGGTATCTTTTGGGTCCCTGCCGACATAAGCGATCCATTTCCCTTTAATGCTGACGGCGCAATCATCCAAAAGCTCACCGGTGTAAACGTTGGCAAGCCGGGCATTCACCACAACCAGGTCGGCCTTTTCCTGTCCCAGAGCCACCTTCATCAACGCTTTGGATTCGTCGGGGTTTTTTAAAAAAGATGATGTTGTTTTTGCCACTGTAAGACCGGTCCTTTCATTGTGAGGTGAATATGTGTCTTAACATCCATATAAGAAATTTGAAAAGGAAAAAATTCAAATACATTATCAACATGTATAACCGAGACCATATACCCGTAAAAAATAACGAAAGTGATATGGCCCGATAACACTTGTGTTTAGTTTTTAGTAGGCTATTTTTTGTCAAGAATTTTTTTTAATAATTTGCGAGCAACTGTAAATTAAAAATTTCGTTTGACAAATCCATGCCATGCTACTATATTACCATGATAGAATATATGGAGGAATAAATGAAACAGTTCATTAAGGTCATGAAAGCACTTTCCGATCCCAATCGGATCAAAATAATTAAAATATTGCAGCATAAAATGATGTGCGTTTGCGAACTGCAAGCGGCGTTAAACGTCGCACAGCCGACGGTATCAAAGCATTTGAAAATATTGGAGGAGGCGGGCTTGGTTGATTATCAGAAGGACGGTTTGTGGGTGAATTATTTTCTGGCAGATGGAAAACGCAGCCCGTATGCCGCCAGTTTACTCGGCAACATCAAGCACTGGCTGGAAGATGACCCGGAGGTTATGGAATTGAATAAAAAGGTTCCTTTTCTCAATCGCGCTGAATTGTTGTCGCAATAATTTTTTTTAAGCGTATTGTATAGATAAATATGCATATATAAATCTAGCATGTATCAAAAGCATTCAGCTGAAGGTCTTGAAGCAACGGGTTATCGTTGAAATCAAAGAGGTCCGGGAGGAGTTTTAAATGAGTGAAGCCATTGTAATAACCGGCAGTGATAATGCCGCAGATAAGTCGCTAGATCAGGAAAGCGAACAACCTCAAAGCCTGGTAGAATGGAAAGGGATTTGGAAGCCGCTGAGTATCATTATCGGGGTTTTTCTGGTTTTTTTTTGGCTGCCCATAGACAGCAGCCGGTTTACCGGGGCGGTGATCGAATCCCTGGCATTGGTAAAGTGGTACGCCCAGGAACACGTACTATTATGTTTGGTACCGGCCTTTTTTATCGCCGGCGCCATCTCTGTTTTCGTGTCCCAGGCGGCTGTGATGAAATACCTGGGGGCCGGAGCCAAAAAAGTCATGTCCTATGGCGTTGCATCGGTTTCGGGCACCATTCTGGCGGTTTGTTCCTGCACGGTGTTGCCGTTGTTTGCCGGCATCTGGAAGCGCGGTGCCGGCCTGGGCCCGGCGATTGCGTTCCTGTATTCCGGTCCGGCCATCAATGTGCTGGCGATTGTGCTCACGGCCAGGATTCTTGGCCCGGAGATCGGCCTGGCCAGGGCCGTGGGGGCAATTGTGTTCAGCGTCGTTATCGGCCTGATCATGCATCTGCTGTTTCGTAAAGAAGAGCAGGCCAAGGCTGAAGCAGTCCTGCACATGCCCGAGCCTGAAGTGGAGCGGCCGCTGTGGCAAAATGTGGTCTATTTTGCCGTTATGGTGGGCATCCTGGTGTCTGCTACCTGGGGCAAGCCGGCCGAACCGGCCGGACTGTGGAACGCAATTTACAGCGTCAAGTGGTTGGTGACCGGTTTTTTTGCGATTGTCTTCGGCGTACTGCTGGTAAAATGGTTCCGGGTGAAGGCTTATAAAGTCGTACTGGCAGCCGCTGCCGTTGTGGCCCTGGCGTTTGTCTTCCCGCACGAGCCGCTGATTGCCTTTTCGGCCGGCATCATCGCCCTGGTGGTCCTGACCACCACTACCCGGGGAGAAACCGAGTCCTGGTTTCTGTCCACCTGGGATTTTACCAAGCAAATTATGCCCCTGCTGTTTGCCGGTGTGCTGGTGGCCGGCCTGTTGCTGGGGAGGTCCGGTTCGGAGGGTTTGATTCCTTCACAATGGATCAGCGGGCTGGTGGGCGGCAACTCCCTGTGGGCAAACTTATTTGCCTCGATCGTCGGGGCCTTTATGTATTTTGCGACGCTTACAGAGGTGCCGATTCTGCAAGGGCTTTTGGGCGCCGGCATGGGCAAAGGACCGGCGCTGGCGCTGTTGCTGGCCGGACCGGCGTTGAGCCTACCCAACATGCTGGTGATCCGCAGTGTCATGGGCACCAAAAAGACGGTGGCCTTTGTGAGCCTGGTCGTTGTGATGGCCACTATCAGCGGAATGACATTTGGCCACTTTTTCGTTTAATGCGGTATAAATCTAATCTATAGTAATTGTCAAAAATATGTTCCGATTGACTTAGCGAATCTTTCAAAAGTCATTGCGAGCGAAGCGAAGCAATCCCTCAGGTTTTTCAAAAGATTGCTTCGTCGCTGGGCTCCTCGCAATGACAGGTTATCGGAACAAATTTTTGACTACCGCTATAAAGCCGCCAAGCGCAAAGCGAACAAAAAAAAATGACATCAGATGAAGTTACCCAAATAAAAGTTGGCAAAAACCGGATGGGGATTATCGGGCTGAAACAGATTTTAGCAGAAGTCGTCCAGGATTACTCCGGAAGGCCGAATGATGAAATCGAGGCCGAACTTCTAAACCGTCTCTCTAAGCTGAATTACATCCCGCATCAAACCAGAACAGAATACGGACGCGCCTTTTTAAGAGAATTTAAGAAATATACCGGCCGGCCTCCGGAGGCGGAAGAAGCCGGCGGGCTGGAGGTCAAGGTGCTGGGTCCCGGCTGTCCGCGCTGTAACCAGATGGAGCAGGATCTCATGTCGGTGATGACCGAACTCAAATTGGTCGGGGACATTGAACATGTCACCGACATCGTCGAAATCGGGGAGTACGGCGTAATGGGCACCCCGGCGCTGGTGATCAACGGAAAAGTAAAATCTGTAGGATCGGTGCCGCCGAAAGGCAAACTGAAGGTCTGGCTGCAGGAGGCTGCCATTCTGCAATAAGAAATGTGGGCTGTGATTTTTCCGGTGAGAAAAAGGAGAAAAAATATGGACATCAAAGTATTAGGACCCGGCTGCCCGAAATGTCAGCAGACGGAAAAAGTGGTCAAAGAAGCCGTGACGGAAGCAGGTGTTGACGCCAGCATCGAAAAAGTCACCGACACCATGGAAATCGCCGGCTACGGCGTATTCGGCACTCCAGCGGTGGTCATCAATGGTGAGGTCAAAAGCGTCGGCAAGATCCCCAATAAAGATGATGTGAAAGCCTGGATTCAAACATAACCGAATAAACTACCGCTATCGGACGTTATTTTGACAAACGCTCTAACAACGCCCGGCAGCTTGACATCAGCGAAACACTGAACCGCCGGGAACTGGTCCGTTTGATCGCAGACATATGGAAGCGCTTGCTCCCGTTTAGGAGAAAAATTGCTAGGAGATTGGGTAATGAGTGCATCTCCCGCCAGGCGCCGCTGGAGCGGCAAATCGACGCTTAGAAGATTGTGCAAACGAGTCCGCTGATTTTATAGAAGTGTTTGTCGGATGCGATTAGTTCCGCTCCATGCTCCATCGCTTGGGCGGCGATCCAGATGTCATTGGTCGGGATTGGGGTGCCTTGCAGTCTGAGTTGAGCAGCAATTCTTGAATACCGGTCGGAAGTGATTTCTCCAATCGGCGCCAGGTCCACAACTTCATGCTCCAAAAAGCGGTTAAGGTCGTCCATGTTTTTTTTAAATCGGGAACCATTACGAAACCCAAACATGAGTTCGCCCAGAACAACCGGAGAAAACACGATCAGCTCAGCCTTTACAATAATTTCCACCGTTTCAACAGCATTGCGCTTGAATCCCACATAGGCACTGGTATCCAGCAGGATCTTCACGACCACATCTCCTCATCGATCTGCTCACATGACTTAATGGATTCTAGAAACTCCGCTGCATCTTTCGCACTCCAGCCGCCGGCAAGCTTTCTCAATGACGCCGCCGGTGGTGTTTTATCTTTTCTATTTAATCCGGTGTGCCGGTATATCATGTCCAAAATTAATCGGTTAAGAGATTTCCCGGTCGTTTTTGCAATCCTGCGAATCTTGCGTTCAACCTCGGGATCCATTCCGCGTAAAGTGATTTGGGGCATAAGTCACCTCCTGACTTATAATGACTTATTATATGCCTCAAATAATAGGGAGTCAAGCTCATACCTGAATCTTGCATGAAAATTGATGAGAATCTTTTGGCCAGTTTAACAACGCCCTGCAGCTTGACATCAGCGAAACACTGAACCGCCGGGAAGCTGGTCCGCCTGATCGCAGATATGTCGCCGGACGACCGCGTGGACCTGATTAAACGCATTCCCGAAGAGCGCCGTGAAAGGATCCTGCCGGCTCTGGCCCAGGCCGAGCGGGAGAATATCCGCAGACTGGCCGCCTACCCGGAAGGCACTGCCGGTGCGGT
>CBDUUO010000174.1:0-6256 GCA_965370395.1 uncultured bacterium | reverse complement strand
AACCTCACCGGCGGCAACCTTAGAGGCGACCTGAAAGGTGACTACCAAAAAAACCGCATCCATTTCATTGGTTTAAATGTGGTTTGGAAGTTTTAGCCCAGATGTTAATTTTAAGATCAGCCTGTTTATCGTAGATAAATTAAAAGTAAAAACAGCATCTAAATTTTGGATTACGCAACGAAATCCTTGTTATGGATTGCTGTTGCATTTTATAAATCACCGGATTTTCAGAAAGCGTCTTTTATGCAAGAAAACAGTATAATGCCGGATCGGCTCAACTTGCTTCAGCGTATCCGCTATTCAATTTTTCCCGGCACCTTACAAAGACCAAAGTATCGTGAGAGTTATCGAAACTTTTTCAACGCTCTTATTCTTCATTTTCGCCCGCGAAGCATTCAGGAACGCACCCTTCGATTCACATTGACCTGGGGTCTTGGCGGGATGGCCGTCGTGTTGGTGTGCATGCTGTTCGGTACCGGGTTGATGTTAAAATTCGTTTACCAGCCGGTTCCCGACCGCGCTTATGAGTCTATCATTCATTTACAAAACAATGTGCTCTTTGGACAGTTGATCCGCAATATTCATCACTGGAGCGGCAACACACTGCTGATCATAGTCTTTCTTCACTTTCTGCGGGTATTTTTCACTGGAGCATTTCACCCTCCACGGCAGTTCAACTGGATTATTGGACTGGCAATGTTTCTGGCAGTACTGACTTCAAACATTACCGGCTACCTGCTGCCATGGGATCAACTGGCCTTTTGGGCCATTACCATTTGTACCGGCATGCTGGAATACATCCCCGGAATCGGCGAATGGGCGCAAAAACTGATCCGAGGCGGCAGCGATATCGGACCGGCAACGTTATCCATTTTCTTTGCCATTCACACGGCTGTTATTCCCGCCTGCCTTCTTATTCTGATGCCCTTTCATTTCTGGCGGGTGCGTAAAGCCGGCGGTCTTGTAATTCCTCGAACGCCCGATGAAGATTTGGGCAGCCGGGGCGATTCAGTGCCAACCATCCCGAATTTGATCTTGAGGGAGCTGGTCGTTGCGGTAGTGTTGATCGCTGTTGTCATGGTAGCTGCCGTCATTTTTAATGCCCCCCTGGGAGCTGAAGCCAACCCGGGGCTCAGCCCCAATCCGACCAAAGCGCCCTGGTATTTTGCCGGCGTCCAGGAACTGCTCCTGCACTTTCACCCGCTGTTCGCACTTTTCATCATACCGGTTCTGATGTTGATTGCACTGGTTAGCATCCCCTACTTTAATTATCAAACTGACACTGCCGGTGTGTGGTTCGCTTCCCACCGGGGCCGGCGCATGGCGGTTGTAGCTGCTGTTGCTGCTTTTATCGTTACACCGATCGGCATTGTTGCAGATGAATTTATAATCGATTTTGCAGCCTGGATGCCTGACGTGTCTCCTGTTGTTAGTAACGGAATTCTGCCGGCCGCTTTTATTCTAATCGGAATCATCGTATTTTATTGGCTGGTGAAGAAAAAATTTGCAGCTACAAATAATGAATCTATTCAATCCCTTTTCGTCCTATTAGTGGTAGCCTTTATCGTTCTGACGATTGCGGGTATCTGGTTTCGCGGAAAGGGAATGGCATTGATGTGGCCATGGGAGGTATCGAACCTAACACCTTAGCGTAAATTAATTCAGGGGTCTGAAAGTCTTTTCATTCCAAACTTGTCATTCCCGCCTTCGCGGGAATGACTTTAACATAGTAATCATCAAAGAATAAAATATTTCATATGTCAAATAACGCTAAAAAAATGGAATCAGAAGCTGAGCCAAACAGAAGATCCTTTTTAAATATCCTTTGGATAATTTTGGGTGGGGTTGCCCTGGCTGAATTTGTTGCCGTGGCATTTGCTTTTTTACGGCCGCACAAATCGAAAGCCCGGGGAGAAAACACTGATTCAATAATCACCGCAGGAGCGGTCGAAAGATTTACACCCAATTCGGTCACCGCATTTGTGAGAGGAAAATTTTATCTGGCACGGCTGGAAGACGGCGGGTTTTTAGCTTTATCCCGCACATGTACCCACCTGGGCTGCTCGGTTCCCTGGATTGAAAAAGAGATGAAATTCGCTTGCCCCTGTCATGGTTCGGCTTTCGATATTACCGGCAATGTCATCGAAGCACCGGCTCCCCGGGCGCTGGACATCTATCCAATAACCATTGAAAACAAAATAATAAAAGTGGACATTCGCAAACCGATCAAGCGCAACACGTTCCGAGTCGATCAGGTGGTGTATCCTAAAAAAAAGGCATAAGGCGCAAGGCACACGGTACACAGAATGTATTTAAATTATTCTTGTCTCTGTGGGCTCTGTGATCTCTGTGGTAAATTTTATGACTAACTGGAAAATAACCGGACTCATTGCAACGCTTGTTATCATTCTCTCCATCCCGGCTTACGTGCTGAAGGAGAGATATTTTGATCGTCCCCCTGCGTCCCGGCCTGTCGCAACTTTTGCCGGTAGTCGAAAATGCATGGATTGTCACAAGGCCGAATACGACAAGTGGCAAAATTCCCACCATGACCGCGCCATGGATGTTGCTAATGATGCCAGTGTGCTGGGTGATTTTAATGACGCAGTTTTTGAATTTCACGGTATCACCACCCGTTTTTATCGTAAAGATGATAAATTTTTAGTACAAACCCAGGGTCCGGACGGTAAAATGGGTGAATTTGAAATTGCGCATACGTTTGGATGGTACCCCCTGCAGCAATATCTGGTACCCTTTCCCGGTGGCCGCCTGCAATGTTTGCCCATCACCTGGGATGTCAGACAAAAAAGATGGTATCACCTGTATCCGGATGCGCCCATTGATCCCAAAGATTGGCTTTACTGGACCAATGCCGGTCAGAACTGGAACGGTATGTGTGCCGAGTGTCATTCAACGAACCTTAAAAAGAACTACAACATTCAAAACGATGCTTACCAAACCACCTGGTCGGAAATCGATGTGAGCTGTGAGGCCTGCCATGGGCCCGGTTCCCGACACGTAGAATGGGCCGAACTGCCGGACATGGCCCGGCCTCAATCCGCCAATTATGAACTGGTGGTCAAAGCAAAAGGCATGGATTCGCGCGCACAGGTGGAGCTGTGTGCACCCTGTCACTCCCGGCGTGCAATTCTTGGAGATTACACCCACGCTGAGCCAAATCTGTTGGACAGCATGCTGCCCAGCCTGCTCACCCCTGAGCTGTATTTTGCCGACGGCCAGATCCTGGAAGAAGTTTATGTTTACGGCTCCTTTACCCAGAGCAAGATGTACCGCCGCAACGTGCGCTGCAGTGATTGCCATGATGTGCACAGCATAAAAAAAGTCAAAGAAGGCAACGCGCTTTGCCTTCAGTGCCACCGGGCCGGCATTTATGACACCAAAGTGCATCACTTCCACAAGAGCAAGGGGGAAAAAGGGGAGACCATCAAATCAGCGGATGGCAAGGTTCTCTTTGATGTAGGCAGCGGTGCTGAATGTGTCCAGTGCCATATGCCTGAACGACCCTATATGGTAATTGATTACCGCGCTGACCACAGTTTTCGGTTGCCGCGGCCTGATCTCAGCATTAAGCTGGGCACACCCAATGCCTGCAACCGCTGCCACATTGATAAAACCGATCAATGGTCCGATCAATATATCACCAAATGGTATGGCCCCGGCCGCAGGGCCCATTACGGCACTATAATTGATGATGGGCGTAAAAGATCACCAATAGCTCATAAGGATCTGATCAAACTGGCTTCAGATCCATTGTATCCGATGATCGTGCGATCTACTGCACTTTCGCTTCTTTCAGCATATCCTGCAAAAGAGACCACCCGGGCATACGAATTAGCATTGATGGACGATGAAGCCCTGATTCGACGGACTGCAGTTGATCATCTAAATGTATCTGACCGCAAACGCCAAACAACGCTTCTATCGTCCATGCTTTACGATCCGGTTAAAGCCGTGCGCATAGAAGCGGCCAGGCGGATGACTGAAATTTCCGATCCACCATTGGATAGCAACCAGAAAATGGTCTTTCAGGCCTCCCTGGCGGACTATCAAAAGTCCATGGAATATTCGGCTGACTTCGCCTTTGGCCGTTACAATCTGGGAAATCTTTATGTTGCCCTCAAACAGACCGAAAAGGCTGTTAAAAACTACCGCGCCGCTATTAAAATCGATAATTTGTTTTATCCGGCCAAAGTCAACCTGGCCATGCTGTATAATCAAATGGGGAAAAATAGCGAGGCCGAGATTCTGCTTCGTGAAGTAGCCACTTCCCATCCTGAAATGTACGCGGTGCAATATTCTCTTGGATTGTTGCTGGCGGAAGAAAAAAAGTATGCCGAAGCAGCGAATTATTTGAAACAGGCGGCCAAAGGCATGCCCAATAGAGCCCGCATCCACTACAATCTCGGATTATTGCTTCAGCATTTAAAAAAAGATTCAGATGCGGAAGTGTCCTTGCTCAAAGCAAAGGAGCTGGAACCGGATAATTTAGATTACCTTTATGCACTTGCCGATTTTTATTTAAAGAGAAAGAAATTGCAGCAAGCCAGAAGCATTGCAAAAGAAATGGTGGCGCGACATCCTACCCAAGGAATCGGGCACGATATTTTGAACCTCATCGAGAAAAATTTGGGAGCGAATTCAAATTAACTTAGCAAATCAAACTCACAGCAAAGTCTGAGTCCCTCCTAAGTTTATCATCAGGCACAAGATATTGTTGTCTACCTTCGCAACGTCAGTCCAAGTGATTAAGAGAGGAGGGGGATATGAAATATCTTTTTGTTTGCCGCAGGATGGTTGTATTTGTGCTGCTTTTGATCGCAATGGGGGTGTTTGCACACTCGGCCGAAGCTGCAGATCCGCTTCCTTCCTGGAATGAAGGAACCGCTAAACGATCTATAATCGACTTCGTAAACCGCGTGACCCAATCCGGCAGTCAGGACTTTGTGGTTCCGGAGCAACGCATTGCCACCTTTGACAACGACGGCACTCTCTGGAGTGAGCAGCCGATGTATTTTCAGCTCTCCTTTGTCATCGACCGGGTAAAGGCGCTCGCGCCGAAGAACCCTGTATGGAGGACCCGACAGCCGTTTAAAGCCGTCCTCGAAAACGACATGCAAGCACTCGCCGCTTTAGGCGAGAAGGGACTATTGGAACTCGTAATGGCTACACATGCCGGCAACACAACCGAGGAATTCGAGCAAACCGTAAAGGATTGGCTGGCCACGGCAAAACATCCGAAAACCGGCCGGCCATACACGGACCATGTTTATCAACCGATGTTAGAGGTCTTAGCTTATCTGAGGGCCAACGGCTTCAAGAACTACATCGTCTCAGGCGGAGGCATTGAGTTCATGCGACCGTGGACCGAGCGTGTTTACGGTATCCCGCCGGAACAAGTGGTAGGCTCGAGCATCAAGACAAAATTTGAAATGCGTAACGGCCATCCCGTGCTCGTCCGGCTTCCGGAAGTCAACTTTATCGACGACAAAGCTGGCAAACCTGTCGGCATCAACCAGCATATCGGCCGGCGTCCGATTGCCGCCTTCGGCAATTCAGATGGTGACCTGCAGATGCTTCAATGGACTGCGGCCGGAAAAGGTGCACGATATATGCTCATCGTCCACCATACCGACGCAGAGCGAGAGTGGGCCTATGATAGAAAGTCGAAAATTGGTCATCTGGATAAGGCGCTGGATGAAGCGCTCAATAGCGGATGGACCGTGGTGGACATGAAGCAAGACTGGAAGGTTATTTACCCTTTTCAGCTCAAATAAAACCACCACCAGAAAAATGTTCAGTGCCCTTCGGCTATGCTTCCACAATAGCTAATTTTTGTGGATAGCTTATGCCAATCTAAAATAAATTGCCTATCCAAAATTGATGAATTCGTAAAAAGTCGAATTCATCAAGTGTTTGGTGTTTCGTGTTTGGTATTTGGTATAAAATATATGATGCTATATCGGCATGTTAGAATACTAAACACCAAATACAAAACACACTCGTAAAAAGGTTGCTTTTCTAACTTTTTACGAGATTATCAAAATTCAACCGGGCAGGCATGTCGGAAAACGACCCGTCTTCGCTCTTGCGAGCTTCCGTCTTCGTCAAGACTTCGCCGGGACAGGTCGCCGCGGCACACCAGTCTTCGCTCTGACGAGCTACGCCTCGGCAGGCGCGAGTCATGTCGGAAAACGACGACTCATGGCCCCAGGAGGACGACTCATGGCGGAAAACG
>CBDUUO010000173.1:0-6320 GCA_965370395.1 uncultured bacterium | reverse complement strand
ATTTTGTAAATTACTTGCGGGACGCAACACTAGAGGCTTGCCATATGATCATGTTGCAGCACTTCAAAAGGAGGATGGGATGAAAATATTAAAGATCGATCACTTGGGAGTTGCCGTAAAAAGCATTGACGAGGGCAAAAACTTTTGGACGGATGCGTTGGGCCTTGAGTTCGAAGGATCTGAAACCGTGGCCGAACAAAAAGTCACCACGGCTTTTTTCCCGGTCGGTGAAAGTGAAGTGGAGCTTTTAGAATCCACCGCGCCCGATGGGCCGATTGCCAAGTACCTTGAAAAAAAAGGCGAGGGAATTCAACACGTCGCATTTCGGGTGGAAAACATCGAAGCGGCTTTAAGCGAATTAAAAGAAAAAGGCATCCGCTTAATTGATGAAAAGCCGCGTATCGGTGCCGGTGGCGCCAGAATTGCCTTTCTGCACCCTAAATCCACCAATGGTGTGCTGGTGGAATTGTGTGAACGCAAGGATTAGCGCAGCATATTTATGGAATTCAAAAAGGCTGCCGTAAATGTGTCGCTCAGGGTTCAGGTGTCAGTCTCCTGGTTCAGAGGTTCAACGTTCAAAGGTTCAGAGGTTAGATAACGGCAGAAAGAGGTCATGTGTCGGAGGACAGAACTCTTGGCCCTTCAACCTTTGAACCCTGAACCTCTGAACCCTGAACCCTTACTTGTATTAATTTGGAATTATCCCTTTTGTAAAAAAATGAGTTAAAAAGGAGCAAACCATCATGGCAAAAAAAGTAGAAATTAAAAAATGGCAGGATCTTGCAACAAAGGAGTTAAGAGGCAAACCGCTGGAGTCCTTAGACTGGAACACCCCTGATGGCATACTCGTCAAACCGATGTATACGGCTGAGGATCTCACGGGAATGGACCATATCGACACCCTTCCGGGCCTGGAACCATACGTGCGGGGCCCCAAAGCGACCATGTATGCTGGAAGGCCCTGGACCATTCGGCAATATGCCGGTTTTTCCACTGCCAAGGAGTCCAACGCCTTTTATCGCAGATGCCTGGCCGCAGGGCAAAAAGGACTGTCAGTCGCTTTTGATCTGGCGACCCACAGAGGATACGACTCCGATCATCCACGTGTCGCCGGTGACATCGGGAAGGCCGGTGTGGCCGTGGACTCCATTGAAAATATGAAAATCCTTTTCGATCAGATTCCGCTGGATCAGATGACGGTTTCCATGACCATGAATGGAGCGGTTTTACCGATCTTAGCCGGGTATATTGTTGCCGCCGAAGAACAGGGCGTTAGCCAGGATAAACTCGCCGGAACGATCCAGAATGATATTTTAAAGGAATACCTTACCCGTAATACCTATATCTATCCGCCGGAACCTTCCATGCGGATTGTTTCCGACATTATCGGATACTGTTCGACCCACATGCCCCGATACAATACCATCAGTATCAGCGGTTATCATATGATGGAGGCTGGAGCCGACTCTGTGCTGCAGGCTGCTTTTACCCTGGCTGACGGGCTGGAATATGTTCGGGCGGCCCTTAATGCCGGGCTGGATATCGACACCTTTGCGCCGCGACTGTCGTTTTTCTTCGGAATCGGCATGAACTTTTTCATGGAAATCGCCATGCTGCGGGCAGCGCGGTTCCTGTGGCATAAAATCATCAGTCAGTTCAACCCCAAAGATCTGCGATCAACCATGCTGAGAACCCATTGCCAGACTTCAGGCTGGAGCCTGGCGGCTCAGGATCCCTATAACAATATTATCCGCACCACGCTGGAATGCCTGTCGGCAGCTCTGGGCGGCACCCAGTCATTGCACACCAACTCCTTTGACGAAGCCGTCGGGCTTCCGACCGATTTTTCGGCCGGGATTGCGCGCAACACCCAGCTGATCGTTCAGGAAGAATCCCAGATTTGCCATGTCGTTGACCCGCTGGCAGGCTCCTATTACGTTGAATCTTTAACCGACGGCATTATTCGCGAGGCCACTAAAATTATCGATGAAGTCGAAGAAATGGGAGGCATGGCGAAAGCCATAGAAACCGGTATGCCCAAAATGAGAATTGAAGAAGCGGCTGCCCGCCGGCAGGCGCGCATCGACTTGGGCAAAGAAGTCATTGTGGGCGTCAACAAGTACCAGATCGAAGAAGAAGTGAATCTGGAAATTCTTGAAGTTCCGGCCAGTGTACGTGATGAACAGATCACCCGATTAAAGGAGCTCAAAGCGCAGCGGGATGCAAAGGCAGTGCAGCAGACGCTGCAGGCCGTCGGCAATGCGGCGGAATCCGGCGGCAATTTGCTGGAAGCATGTATTCCGGCCATGCGGGCCCGGGTCACTGTTGGTGAAATCTCGGATGCCCTGGAGGAGGTATTTGGGCGTTACGTGGCCACCACCCAGTGTATATCCGGTGTGTATGCTTCCGAATACGGCGACAGCGAGATCATTGAATCGCTCCGCAAGCGGACCGAAGGTTTTAAAGAAAAAGAAGGCCGCCGTCCCAGAATTCTGGTTACCAAGATGGGCCAGGATGGTCACGATCGCGGCTTTAAAGTCATTGCAACTGCCTTTGCCGACCTTGGATTTGATGTTGATATCAGTCCCATGTTTCAAACGCCCGAAGAAGCAGCGCGCATGGCAGTGGAAAATGATGTCCATCTGGTAGGCGCATCCAGCCTGGCCGCCGGTCATAACACGCTGGTCCCGGCACTGATCGCGGCGCTCAATAAAGAAGGTGGTGGGGACATTTTGGTGGTTGTCGGTGGGATTATTCCGCCCTCTGATTATGAGTCTCTTTATCGTGCCGGTGTGGTCGGTATTTTCGGTCCCGGTACGCCGGTGACCGAATCCGCCAATCAGGTGCTCAATGCATTGGAGCAGAAGGGAAAATAGAAATATTGAAATTGGTTAGGCTGGTAAATTTTATGATTGATATAGAAGCCCTAAAATAAATTCGAAACACGCCTGATTTAATAAAATTGGTCGAAGCACGAAACAAATTCGAAATCCGAATTCTCAAATTTTCAAAACGAGATTGGGGCACAAATCCCAGCGTGTCGTTTTTTATGGTTGTTTTGGTCATTAGAATTTCAAAAATTAGAAAATTGTTTCGCATTTCGATATTCGGATTTCGTTTTTACCACAATGAGCACAAATCAAGGGACAAATAAAGTAAGCTATAAAATTAGCGCATGGATCCTAACGACATTCAGATATACATAAAGGGTGTACGGGAACAGAACCGCAGGCTTCTCTCTAAAACCATCACCCTGATTGAAAGTTCGCGCCCCGACCATCAGCAACTGGCTCGCAAAATCGTTGATGAACTGCTGCCGCATACCGGAAAAGCGGTTCGTCTCGGCATTACCGGTGTGCCCGGCGTAGGCAAAAGCACTTTCATTGAGAGTCTGGGTATATTGCTTGTGGAAGCCGGCCATCGGATGGCGGTTCTGGCGGTGGATCCCAGCAGCTCCAGAAGCGGAGGCAGCGTGATGGCCGATAAGACCCGCATGGAAAAGCTTTCGGTTGAAGAAAATGCATTCATTCGTCCATCGCCTTCCGGAGGCACCCTGGGTGGTGTGGCCCGCAAAACCAGAGAAACCATGCTGGTTTGTGAAGCAGCCGGTTTTGATGTGATTATCGTCGAAACGGTCGGTGTCGGACAGTCGGAGACCACCGTGGCATCGATGGTTGATTTTTTTCTGGTTCTGATGCTCGCCGGTGCCGGAGACGAGCTGCAGGGGATAAAAAGAGGCGTATTGGAACTGGCCGATGCGATTGCCATAAACAAGGCTGATGGCGACAACATCGAAAAAGCGAAAAAGGCCGCAAAAATATATGCAACCGCCTTGCATATGCTGCAACCCACGTCGCCCAACTGGAAACCGTCGGTGTTGACATGCAGCGCGCTGGAGACGACGGGCATCGCTGAAATCTGGCAAACGGTAATGAAATTCCATAAAAAGTTTACCACCAGCGGTGAGCTGGAAGATAAACGCCAAAAACAGGCCCTGGATTGGCTGTGGTCCCTGGTTGAAGATGGTCTGAAGGAACGGTTTTATACAAATCCTGAAATCAAAAAGAGACTCGATCAGATTACCCGCACGGTCGCAAAAGGGGAAACCGCTCCGACCCTTGCAGCGGATAAATTGCTTTTTTTTCTTGACAATCATCGTTTAGTCTAGAAAATTGGCCAGCGACCCGGCCGCCAAGGGGGACTGCAAGCGATCTGGCAAGTATTTTCAAATGAAAGGATACATATAATGGGTGTTGTCGAAGATAAAATCAAAGAACTCAAAGCACGTGAAGCCAAAATCCTTCAAATGGGCGGCGAAAAGGCGGTCGCCAAGCAGCATGAAAAAAACAAGCTCAGCGCCCGGCAACGGTTGAATCTGTTATTTGATGAGGGGACCTTTCGCGAGATCGATATGTTTGTCAATCATCGCTGCGTGAATTTTGGCATGGAAACAGTCGATATCCCGTCAGATGGGGTCATCACCGGCCACGGCCTGGTCGATGGCCGGCCGCTGTTTGCTTTTTCCCAGGATTTTACGGCCAGAGCCGGCAGCCTGGGGGAGATGCACTCCAAAAAAATCTGTAAAGTTATGGATCTGGCCTTGAAGGCGGGTGTGCCGTTTGTCGGTATAAACGACTCGGGTGGTGCCCGGATTCAGGAAGGCGTCGATGCCCTTTCCGGGTACGGACAGATTTTTTTCCGCAATTCAGCTGCTTCCGGTGTCATTCCCCAGATTTCAGCGATTATGGGACCCACGGCTGGCGGGGCTGTCTATTCACCGGCCATGACCGACTGGGTATTTATGGTAAAAGGCAGCAGCTATATGTTTATTACCGGACCCGATGTCATTAAAGCCGTTACCGGTGAGGAAATTACCTTTGAGGATCTGGGCGGCGCCAAAACCCATAATGAAAAAAGCGGTGTGGCCCACTTTGCCTGTGATAGCGATGAAGATGCGATCGATCGGATCAAACGGCTGCTGTCCTATCTGCCGTCTAATAATATGGAAGATCCGCCTGTCGTTGATACCGGTGATGATCCCAGACGCACCGATCCGGCCTTAAATTCGATTATTCCGGATAGCCCTAACAAATCCTACGATATGAAAGAAATCATTCGGGCCATTGTCGATAACGGGGAGATTTTTGAACCCCATCAGTACTTTGCACGCAATATGGTGGTGTGTTTTGCGCGCTTGAATGGCAGAAGCATCGGCATTATTGCCAACCAGTCGAAAGTGCTGGCCGGCTGTCTGGATGTCAATGCTTCGGACAAAGCCACACGCTTTATTCGATTTTGCGACTCATTCAACATACCGATGTTAACCATCGCTGATGTGCCGGGATACCTGCCCGGCAGCCAGCAGGAATGGGGCGGGATCATCCGGCATGGTGCCAAGCTTCTGTGGTGTTATTCGGAGGCCACGGTGCCCAAGCTGCTGCTGGTCACCCGCAAGGATTACGGGGGTTCATATCTGGCGATGTGCTCCAAAGATCTGGGTGCGGATATGGCATTTGCCTGGCCCACCGCGGAAATTGCCGTCATGGGTGCGGCTGGAGCGGCCAATATTATCCACCGCAAGGAAATTACAGGGGCCGAGGATCCGGCAGCCAAGCACCAGGAAAAGATTAAAGAATATGACGATCTGTTTTCCAATCCCTATCAGGCAGCCCACCGGGGCTATATTGATGCGGTTATCGAACCCAGCGAGACCCGGCCGCGCCTGATCGACGCCCTGGAAGTGATGTGCACCAAACGTGAGACCCGGCCGCCGAGAAAACACGGCAATATTCCGATGTAAAAAACGGGTTCAATTCGTTATATTGGTTTGATTGGTTTGATTTGCTCGCTCGGGCCGACATCATTTATCGTATAACGAATGAAACCAATTGAACGAATCGAACCAATAAAACCTAAATGAGTGGAGTTCAAATGGAAAATGCCCTGCCGGCGCCGGCCAGCGGTACCGTCAAGAGCGTTAATTTCAGCAGCGGCGATTCGGTCGCAAAAGGGGATGTACTGGCAATAATCGGCTAAGGGTGTCAGTTCCCGGGTTCAGGGGTTCAGCGGTCAGAAAACATAGAACCGCAGAATATCGAATACAGAATGTTGAATATCGAAGTATAAGAAAACTTCATCATTCGAAATTCCTTGTTCGATATTAAAAATCGGTTATAGTAACCAGCGATGAGGAACCAGAAACCTGACACTTGTCTTCTGTTATCTAACCTCTGAACCTGGAACGTTGAACCTTTGAACCCGGCGACTGACACCTGAAACCTTTTCATGTGAGCCTTGTGCCGTAATCGGAGGGTCGGACA
>CBDUUO010000172.1:0-6387 GCA_965370395.1 uncultured bacterium | reverse complement strand
ATTGTCTCCTGTTAGGAAATCTGGCAAACGGAACATATTTATGACAACCGCTATAGGCCTTGCTTGACCTTGCTACTGCTATCTGATATTTTTCATAAACATCAGAAATGTCAACTGTTTTTCAAATGAAAGGATAGCGGGCCAATGAACCTGTCGACTTCTCTTGAATTGTTTGATCGAGCTGTGAATTTAATCCCCGGTGGTGTCAACAGCCCTGTGCGGGCCTGCAAGTCGGTCGGGGCCGAACCCGTTTTCATCGATCGCGGAGAAGGCTGTCTGATTTTTGATGCGGATGGCAATCGCTATATTGATTACATCGGTTCCTGGGGGCCCTTGATCCTTGGGCACCGGCACCCGGCGGTCATGGACGCCATTATATCTGTGCTGGAACGCGGAACCAGCTTTGGGGCACCGATTGATCTGGAAGTGCGGCTGGCGGAAATGGTGATTGAGGCGGTTCCATCCGTTGAAATGGTGCGCATGGTGAATTCAGGGACCGAAGCCACCATGAGCGCCGTTCGACTGGCGCGAGGTGCAACCCGGCGGGACGTCGTTATAAAATTTGATGGCTGTTATCATGGACACGCGGATACCCTGCTGGTGGCGGCCGGTTCCGGTGTGGCCACCCTGGGTATTCCCGGCAGTCCGGGAGTACCCGAATCGATTGCCCGGCACACGTTGTCACTTCCTTACAATGACATGCAGTGCCTTAAAAAAGTTATGGAAAAACAGGGAGATTCTGTGGCCTGTATCATCGTCGAGCCGATTGCCGGCAATATGGGTTTGGTGCCGCCTGAAAAAGATTTTTTGGAGATGCTCAGGGAGTTGGCCGACCGATATGGGTCCATCCTTATTTTTGATGAAGTCATGACCGGTTTTCGGGTCGCCTATGGGGGCGCCCAGGCCCTGTTTGGTGTGTATCCGGATCTGACCTGCCTTGGTAAAATCATTGGAGGCGGACTGCCGGTGGGCGCCTATGGCGGCAAACCCGATCTGATGTCCAAAGTGGCCCCGCAAGGATCTGTGTATCAGGCGGGGACGTTATCCGGTAATCCGGTGGCCATGGCAGCCGGCATTGCAACCCTTGAACAACTTCAAAAAGACGGCGTTTATGAAGCTCTGGATGAGAAAGCAGATCACCTTTTATCGGGGCTGGAACGGGCCGCTAAAAAAGCGGCCATACCGGCACAGGCCAAACGTGTTGGTTCCATGCTCGGTTTCTTTTTCAATGACAAAGAAGTTAAAAATTTTGATGATGCCAAAACCTGTGATCTAGCTAGATTCTCTGCATTTTACAATGGATTGCGCCAAAAGGGCATCTATATCGCTCCGTCTCAGTTTGAAGTGCTATTTATCTCCATTGCTCACGACATCGAACATATTGATCGGACAATCGAGGCGGCCGAGGGCGTATTGGGTCAACTCAAATAATCCAGGGATCGGGGAGTTTTCATTCCAAGCTTGTCATTCCCACGAAGGCGGGAATCCAGATATGTTTTGCTGAAAAAGCTGGATGCCCGCTTGGCACGGGCATGACGGTAAATCTCCCCGACCGCTCGATTAATCAAACATAGAGGAGAGCGCATAAATGGAAGATCCCGTTTCTCAGGAAAAGTTACTGGAGAAGTATATAAAGGAGAATAAAAAAGAGCTCGCCGTTAAATTGCTATTTGACTTGATTGCAAAGCATGCACAAGCGAATCATTTTTCAAAAGCAGACGCACTGCGAGAAAAGCTTTTTGAAGTGGATTCCATGGCGTTAAATGAGATTGTGAAATCTGCCGAAATCATTGAGACTGCCAAAATCGCCGCTATGGATCAGGTCCATCGGCATGCCTGGTCTCCTCTCTATGATAAATTGACAAAAGAAGAAACGACTGCCCTTTATTACGGAATGAAAATAGCCGGCTACGAAACCGAGCAGATTATTTTTCGGCAGGGTGAGATGAATTCGAATTTGTATTTCATAAACGCCGGCGAGATAAAGATGTTTTATCATAAAGATCAACACAGCATCCTTCTGAAAAGCCTGGGTCCTGGTGATATTGCTGGCGAAGACACCTTTTTTACAAATTCAACCTGTACCACATCTATTATGGCCCATTCAGCGGTCAAATTGAATTTTTTGGAAAAAACGGTTTTGCAAAAATGGCGGACCGAGGCTCCCAATCTGGCGAATCAACTGCAGGATTATTGTGCACAACTGGAACCGATTAAAGATTTGCTGCAAAAAAAGGAACTCGAACGCCGGGCACACCGCCGATATGCCCTATCCGGCAACGCGGCTATTAGAATTATGGATAGACCCGGGATGAAGGTTTTTAACGGCGATCTTTCCGATATTTCCATCAGCGGGATATCGTTTATTATGAATACGTCTCCAAAATCGGCCGAATTACTGCTGGGTTGCCGTCTCAATTTAAAATTTACATTGCCGGAAGCTTTCCCTGAAATAAGAATCGATCAAGACGGCAGAATCGTCGGCGTCCACGGCCAGATGTACAATGAATATTTGATAAATGTGAAATGGGATGAGCCGCTGGATAACGGCATTATTGAAAGAATTAAATTGATGGGTTAACATAGTCAAATATATTGATTTATATGCAAATATTTGTCATAATGAAATAACGGCGACAGGCCAACGCAGGGGGGGATTTTAATTAACGGGTGCAAACCCGCGCCATCGCTTAACGGTCCTTACGCACATCGTCGGTCGGTTTGGGGATGAAGGCATTACCGATTAATGGATTGTTACAATCGGATGAAACCGAATCAGACCGGATCGAGCCGGGTGGAGAAAAGGAGCCGAATGAAACTATGGCCAATTTAACCTCCCAAAAAAAAACCAACCCCCATCAACCGCATTACCTGCATGCCGATCAGACTGCCTTGATCGCCTCCATGCTTGATCATTTTGACGGTCTCGCCATCGCCACCGATGGCAGCGGCCGGATTGTGTATGCCAACCTCTCCGCGGTGCGGTTAAGCGGCTTTAGCCGATCTGAAATAAAAGGGGGTTCTCTTGAAAATCTGTTTGATCTGACGGCAAAGCAGCAAGCATCAATCAAACAATGTCTTGACCGAAAAACGACCGCCAGTTTCGAAACAACCGGCAAAACAAAGGCGGGCGTAACCTTTGCGGTTCAGCTTAAAGTGGCACCGATGAATCCCGAAGCGGAAGTTTGCGGGTTGGCTGTGTTTGCAGTTGACGTTTCCGGGTTCAAACGCGCCATAGAAGAACAGGCGCGACTGGCTACCGCGGTTGAACATGCAGCGGAGTCCATTATCGTCACCGATCCTGCAGGAATTATCGAATACGTCAACCCCGCTTTTGAGAAGATAACCGGGTACGCGCGCAATGAAGTCATTGGCAGGGATATTGCGCTGCTGGACAGCGGGCAGCATTCGAAAGCCTTTTTCAGCTCTATCACCGGCACACTGCAACGGGGAGAAATCTGGCAGGGACGGATGGTGAATAAACGCAGCGATCATTCGTTATACGAAACTGAAGCGACGGTTTCTCCCATTAAAAACAAAGCGGGTGAGATCACCAATTATGTCAGCGTCCAGCGTGATGTTTCTCATGAAGTTCGACTGGAGCGGCAGCTGCGCCAGGCTCAAAAAATGGAAGCCATCGGCACTTTGGCCGGAGGTATTGCCCATGATTTTAACAATCTTCTGATGGGGATCCAGGGTAACATTTCGCTGTCACTGCTCGATATCAAGGCGGATTCGCCATTTTTAAAAAATCTAAAAAAGATCGAGCAATACATTCAAAATGGTGTGGATCTGACCAAACAGCTTTTAGGTTTTGCCAGGGGGGGCAAATATGAAATCAGTCTGCTCAATCTTAACGAACTGCTTGAAGAGCAGAATCTAATGTTCAGCCGCACCAACAAGGAAATTATCTTTAAGAATGAATCCAAACCGGATCTTTGGAGTGTTGAGGCCGATCGGGGCCAGATCGAACAGGTGTTGATGAACCTTTATTTAAATGCCTTGCAGGCAATGCCCGATGGCGGGGCTCTGACAACCCGAACCGCAAACGTTACCATCGATAAGGATCATTACAGTCCCTATTATGTAAAAGCCGGTAAATATATTCGAATTACGATTGAAGATACCGGCGTTGGAATGGACGAAGACATTCAGCAACGAATTTTCGATCCTTTTTTTACGACCAAAGAGATGGGGCGCGGAACGGGGCTTGGATTGGCTTCGGTATACGGCATTGTTAAAAACCATGAGGGCTTTATCAACGTGTTCAGCAAAAAGGGCCAGGGGACGCGGTTTGAGATTTATCTGCCGGCTTCGGACAAAGGGGTGCCACTTAAAGAAAAAGCCAGCGAGCAATTTGTGGAGGGCCGGGAGACGGTCCTGCTGGTGGATGATGAGGACATGATCATTGATGTCGGCACCCGGATGCTAAACAAGCTGGGTTACAAGGTTTTTGCCGCCAGAGACGGAAGAGAAGCCATCGAGGTTTTTCAGAAGCACCAGGGAAAAATTGATGTGATTGTTCTGGATATGGTTATGCCCCAAATGGGTGGTGGCGAAACTTATGATCGAATCAAGAAAATTACACCCGGCGTGAAGGTTTTGTTGTCAAGCGGATATAGCATTAACGGCCAGGCTTCTGAAATTTTAAACCGCGGGTGTAACGGTTTTATCCAGAAACCATTTAATTTGCAAGATCTGTCACAAAGCCTCCGAACCGTACTGGAAGGCAAATAACCAATACCAAGGTGTCAGGTGTCAGGTTTCAGGTGTCAGCAAACAGATGATAGCTTGCGTAATCTGACCATCCTTGCGTCAGCGGGTTCGTAATCCTGACACCTGAACACTGACATCTGACACCTATTTACTGACACCCGACACCTGAAACCTATCCTTTTCAAAGCTGACGACCGCCCGGGGGGGTGCTTTTCATTTCGCCATTGATCGGAAGGTCTTTCATGCCTGAAAGCCCAAATCGCATACCAAAGGATGTCCAAAAAATTCACCTGATCGCCGTTTGCGGAACCGGGATGGGCGCGCTGGCCTGTATGCTGAAAAATATGGGATATGAGATATCCGGTTCAGATCACAAAATCTATCCGCCGATGAGCGATTTTTTAGTGGAACAGGGCGTCCATATCATGGACGGCTTCAATGCAGCACACATTTGCGATGGACTGGATCTGGTGATTGTCGGCAATGCGGTCACCCGCGAGAATCCGGAAGTAAAAAAAATGAAGCAAATGGGAATTCCGTTTTGCTCCATGCCCCAGGCATTGAACCGCTTTGTCGCCCAAGAAAAAAAAACGCTTGTGATCACCGGCACTCACGGCAAGACGACCACTGCATCTATTTTGGCCTGGATGCTTTACAAAGCCGGATTGGACCCCTCCTTTATGATTGGCGGAATTCTGCAGAACTTCGACAGTAACTTCCGGCTGGGTGGCGGAGACGACATGATCATCGAAGGCGATGAGTATGACACCGCATTTTTCGACAAGGGCCCCAAGTTCATGCATTTTCGACCGGCGATGACCGTGTTGACCAGCGTGGAATTTGACCATGCCGATATTTTTCAAGACCTGAATCATGTCCGAATGGCATTTGGCGGCTTTCTTTCTCAGCTCGATTCCTCGAGTCTGCTATTTGCGTTCGATGCCGATGAAAATATAAAGGATCTGATAACCAAGGCGCGGTGCCGCATCGAATTTTATGGCAGTAATGATCATTCCGCCTGGCGTCTTGGAAACGTTCAGATCGATGCGCCCTGGAGCGTATTCGATGTGCTGAAGTCCGGGAAGCGATTCGCAACATTTAAGACCCGGCTGATCGGCCGTCATAATTTATTTAATGCCTTGCCGGTTATTGCCATCGCCCATCATTTAGGCACGCCGATTGAAAAAATTTCCGAGGCCATGGAAACTTTTGAAGGCATTAAACGTCGCCAGCAAATCCGGGGTCAAAAAAACCAAATAATGGTCATGGATGATTTTGCCCATCATCCAACCGCTGTTCGGGAAACTCTTGAAGCGGTTAAATCATTTTATGCCCAGAAGCGCCTGATTGCCGTTTTTGAGCCCCGAACCCACTCCAGTATGCGCAATGTTTTTCAAAACATATATCCGCAATCTTTTGATTTTGCCGATCGCATCTGTATCCGTCAGCCGCCCTTGCTGGAAAAGATTCCAACTGCCGAACGATTTTCTTCTGAACAACTAGTCGCCGATTTAAAGAAACGCGGCAAGGATGCCCATTTTTTTGCCGATACTGAATCCATTATTGAATTTCTTGTGCGGCAGGCCGTTCCCGGGGACCTTATCCTGGTTATGTCTAACGGTGGTTTTGACAATATCCATGAAAGATTGCTTGATCGATTGTAATATGAAG
>CBDUUO010000171.1:0-6399 GCA_965370395.1 uncultured bacterium | reverse complement strand
AGTGGCCAGCAGCGAGTAACGAGCGGCCAGCGACCCGGTTTTACCAGCTGAAAACGATCGCCAGGATGCCAACCATCCAGCAGTAGGGTGCAAACAAATGCAGGCGTCCTTTTTTTACCACATGCAGCAGCGATTTTAATGCACCATAACCCACAAGAGCGGCGGCAACCGCACCCAGCAGTGAAATCTGGATGGCCTGATCCGTCTGGGATAAACCCTCTTTAAAGCTCAGCAGTCCGGCCCCGATAATGGCCGGTATGGAAAGCAAAAATGAATATCGGGCTGCCATTTCACGGCTGATGCCCAGCAGCAGTCCGATGCTGATCGTAGAACCCGATCTGGAAATACCAGGGATGATGGCCACTCCCTGCACGACGCCGATGATAAATGCATTTTTAGAGGTCAGACGGTCTGCGCCGGGCTGCTCGACACGGGTTGCCGCCCAACGGGTGAGCCATAAAAGCAAGCCGGTTACCATCAGCATCAAACCGGCGAGAAACGCCGACGCAAACAGCCGATCGGCGATACCGCGGAACAAAAATCCCAGAACAGCGGTTGGGATGGATCCGATAACAATCAGCAAAGCCATTTTTAAATCCGGATCGGATTCAATCTTCTGCAAGATGTTTTTTTTTGGCCCTGTTGAAGAAATAAACCGCATCAGTGCCAATATGACATTTTTTATTTCTTGACGGAAGACCACCATGACCGCCAGCAGTGTTCCCAGGTGGACGCAAACATCGAAAAACAGCTCGGCTTCTTTCAGCCCGAACAGCTTTTGAAACAGGACCAGGTGCCCTGAACTGCTAACCGGCAAAAATTCGGTCAAGCCCTGGATGATACCCAGTAGAATCGCCTCCAGTGTTGTCATATTGCTTGAACCTAAAAACTATTTATGATGGAAATTTAATAAAACCGAAACTTTTCGGTTAGGCGAAAATCCGAAATCCGAATATCGAAATACTAAACAAACCCGAAATTCAAATGTTCTAATGTCTCAAACATAAAAGCTGATTTTAACCGGATTGTCATAAACATATCTGTGAGCATGGCTGTTTTGAATTTATGTCATTCGATATTGTTTAGGATTTCGTGCTTCGTGCTTCGAATTTGTTTGCTGCGCTAAAAAGATTTGAGATCTGCATTTTTATTAAGCTATATGTCGATGATCTCTCCTGTATTCTGCGTATTGTACCCTCCCAGGGCCTCGACCCGCTGTTTGAACGCCGGGCTGTTTATGATTTCAAGCAGGATCTGAACCGCTTCGGTTTCGAAATATTCCAGGGGAATCACCAGGTCGTATTGCTCGGTGACCACCGGTATAAAATCTAAATCCAGGGCTTTGGCTGCCGCATAAATCCCCAGGCCGGCATCCTCTGATCCGCCGAGAACGGATACCGCCACGGCCATGTGGGTAAATTCTTCATTTTGATAGCCATTGATGGCATCCGCTTTGATGCCCAGCTGGTTTAATTTGTAGTCCAGTAAAATCCGGGTGCCTGAACCCACCTGCCGGTTGATAAAGCTGACGTCTTTGCGGCCGAGATCCTCAATTCCGTGTATTTCCTTCGGGTTGCCCGGCTTTACAATCAGGCCCTGATCACGTTGAACCAAATGGATGAGTTTGACGGCCGTATCCGGCAGATATTTTTTTAGATAGGATATATTGTAAGACCCATCTTCGGTATCCAAAAGGTGAGTGCCGGCCAGATGGCAGACACCGCGTTTAATCGCCATCAACCCCCCCATGCTGCCCACATGGCTGGAGGACAGCGTCAATTCACTGTGACCGGCTTTGAGTTGATCAGCCAATACATCCAGGGAATTGTCATGGCTGCCCACGATAACGATTGTTCGGCGAATGACCGGAAGCGGACGAAGAAGTTCGGCAGAGACCCTCTCGGTGTCGTTGATGCCCTCCACGTGATTCGGTATGCGGATGATGCCGTCGGCTTCGGTAATGGATGTAATGGTGCCGGCTCCTCTGGGCAACGGGGTGGCGACAATGCGACCTCCCACTTCACCCAGCTTTACGCGCAAAAATTCTTCCACCCCGAGTTTGGAAGCGATCTTTTTTGTCGGCTGTACCGCGATGGTTTCTCTTTGCGGATGGGGTTGGCCCAGCAGCGCATATAACAGGGGTTGAACAAACTGCTCAAATGCAATAATGGCAGACACCGGGTAACCGGGAATGCCAAAGACCGGCTTATTTTCCACGGATCCGATAACAACCGGTTTGCCGGGCATGATGGTTACCCCGTGGACCTGGATTTCACCAAGATCGACAATTGCTGTTTTGACGAAATCCTCGGAACCGGCTGAAGATCCGCCCAGAACCAGGACCAACTGATAATCTTCATTTACGGCTGTTTTTAGCGCCTGTTTAATCTTATCGGTATCGTCAACGACCATCTCGTGGCGCCTGAAGGTGCCCCCGCACTTTTCAACCAGCTTACCCAGAACAAATGAATTAGTTTCCAGCACCTGTCCCGGTTTAATGTCATGCGGTTCGAGTTTGCGCCAGTCTACCAGTTCCGATCCGGTGGGAATAATCAGCACCTTCGGCTTTGATTTGACCGCGACGCTGAAAACACCCCCTGCCAACAGGGCCCCCACGCAATAGGGCGTGATGACATGATTTTGCGGGAAAAGCAATTCGGTGGCGACAATGTCTTCCCCGACCCTGCGGACGTTTTGCCATGGAAATGCCGGTGCTTCGATTTCGACGCGTTCTTCATCCAGTTCGTTGACATTTTCGACCATGATGACCGCATCGGTATCTTCCGGCAGGACATGGCCCGTGTTGACGTAAAAGGCATCCCGGCCGACGATAAGCTCCCTGGGGGCAGCAGCGCTTGCGCCAAAGGTGATTTCTGCTTTAACCGCCAGCCCGTCCATGGCTGCCAGATGGAAGTTCGGTGATGAAAGCAGCGCATTCACCGGTTCCGCCAGAACACGGCCGACTGCATCCGGAACCGAAATTTTTTCGGCCAGCAGCGATGGCAAATCGGTAAACCTTTGAAAAAGAATGGCCCGTGCTTCCTGCAGGGTTTTCATCTTCAGATAGATGTTACGCTTAAATGCCATTTTGTTCTCCAAATATGTGTTGGGCATTTTGAAGATATCAAAGTTTTCTTAAGTTTAGTTTTAAATTCGAAATTCGAATATCGAAACCCGAAACAAATCCGAATATCAAATGACCGAAATTCTAAACCTGTTTTGAACATTCGCATTTAGAATTTAGATATTGTTTCGGATTTCTAATTTCATGCTTCGTATTTAAGATAGGCTGAACCTTGCTAAAATATCTTAAATAAAAAGCCGGAGTTGGTTGTGTCTACAGCGGAATAACTTCCACTGTTGTTCCTTTATCCAGCCCTTCGGTGTTGATATCGATTTCAACCAGTCCGTCGGCCTTGACCATGGTGCTGATAAGTCCGGATTTGCCAAGCACCGGATCCGCCCAGAGCCGGCCTTCTTCAAGACGCAGTTGAACCCGAATAAAATCAATGCGGCCCTGCCTCGAAGCGACATTTCTGCTTAGCTTAGCCCGCCGCCGCAGCTCTTTTTTCTTCGCAGCGGCTCGCCCGCTGAGATGCTCAATAAATGGTTTGACCACTCTTGAAAATACAATCATGGCGGATGCCACATGCCCGGGCATTCCCCAGAACGCCTTGTTTTGGACCTTTGCCAGAATGGTGGGTTTGCCGGGGGAGATGGAAATTCCGTGAACCAGAATTTTTGCATCCTGCAAGGCTGAAAGTACATCAACGGTAAAGTCGCGCGTGCCGACCGAACTGCCGCCGGAAATTAAAATCATATCACATTGCTCAAGTGCGAGCTTGCATTTTTTAAACAGGATTTCAAAATCATCGCGGACGATTCCGTATGAGACGGCCACTGCTCCGGCTTCGTGAATCAGACCCCAAAGGGTATAGGTATTGATATCGCGTATCTGTCCCCGACTCGGCGTTTCGCTGATCGGTACAATTTCATCTCCGGTGGGAATAATACCGATGACAGGTTTTTGGTAAACTGCAACCTGCTGTTTTCCCAAAGCGGCTAAAAGCCCGGCCTCCTGGGGGCGAATCATTTGTCCTTTCACAAGGACACGCGTTTGTTTTTTGATATCTTCACCGATGGCAATCATGTTTTGGCCGGGGGCGACACTGCAGTAAACTTCAATGGTGGTGTCATCGATGGCTTCGGTGTGTTCAACCATGACCACACTGTCCGCACCCCCGGGTAACATTCCGCCGGTGGCGATCTGAGCGGCTTCTCCGGGACCAATGGTAATTTCCGGCGACTCCCCCATGGCGATGCTGCCGCTAACCGTTAGATAGGCTGGATTGCCTTCGCTGGATCCAAAGGTGGACGCGCCTTGAACAGCGTAGCCGTCCACAATGGCTCGCGGGAAGTCCGGCAGATTATCATCCGCAACCACATCTTCTACCAGAATCCTTCCGGCTGCTTCCGGCAGAGAGATCTGCTCTAACCCTGTCCGCGGAAATTTTGTGCGATAGTTTAGAACCGTTGCTAAATCGGTAACTTTGAAAAATTCTTTCATGGTATCGTTCTCAACTAAAAATGTGGTTATTTTTAGCAATCATCTGAACATGTTTATGCAGCCCGGTTTTAACATAAAGAGAATTGCAATTCAAACAGTAGAATTCTCCCTTCTTGCAAAACAGTTTAATAAAAGTATATAATCACCAGGAGTCAAAAATCGATATGCGATTGTTCACATACTCAGAGAGAAACCTAAAATACCATGTCTGAGACATCTGAATCTCCGGCAGCGAACCCGCGGGCTGAAAAACCTGAATTTTTAACCGAAAAACGATTCGATGAGTTTGCCTTGCCGGCGCAGCTGTTATCGGCTTTGAATGAAGCCGGTTTTGTTTACTGCACACCGATCCAGGAGCAAACGCTTCCCATTACGTTGAGCGGCCGCGATGTTGCCGGCCAGGCTCAGACCGGCACCGGTAAAACCGCGGCCTTTCTTGCCACCGTCATTACCCGTATTTTGATGCTTTCTGACCGCGATTCCCGTCTGCCTTCGGCGCTTATCGTGGCACCCACCCGGGAACTTTCCCATCAAACATACCAGGAGGCCCGCACCCTGTGCCGTCATGTGGATTTAAAGATCGCCGAAGTTGTCGGCGGGGTTGATTATAAGCGCCAGGCCGAAATCCTGCGCCGGGGAACCGATATTATCATCTGTACCCCCGGGCGTATCATTGACTACCTCAAGCAGGGCATTTTTAAAACGGAAGGCATCAAAATTTTGGTTATCGATGAGGCGGATCGATTGTTTGACCTGGGATTCACCAAGGATATGCGCTATTTGCTCCGGAAACTCCCCAGCTATGAGATCCGCCAGTCCATGCTCTTTTCGGCCACCCTTTCTTATCGGGTCATGGAACTGACTTATGAATACATGAATCTGCCCGAGTTTATATCGGTTACCCCCCAGACCATAACGGTTGAGGGAATCGAGCAGCAGCTGTTTCACGTCGGGTCGGGGAAAAAATTAGAGTTGTTGCTGGGCCTGCTGAAAAGAGAAGACTGGAATCGGATACTCATTTTTGTTAATACCAAGGTCGGCGTTGATTGGCTGACAAACAAGCTTAAAGGCAATGCCTGGCCGGCTGAAAAGATCACCGGAGATTTGCCGCAGCGCAAACGGTTTCGGCTGATGGAACAATTCAAAAATGGTCAGATCAAAATTCTGGTCGCCACCGACGTTGCCTCCCGCGGCATTCATGTTGAAGATATCAGCCATGTGATCAATTACGATCTGCCCCAGGATTCTGAAAATTATGTCCACCGCATCGGTCGAACCGCCAGGGCGGGCAAGACCGGTAAAGCATTTGCGCTGGCCTGTGAAGACTACGTCTACCATCTGGAGCCTTTGGAGGAAATGCTGGGATACAAAATTCCCGTGGTCTGGCCTGGAAGCGACTGGTTTGTGGCGGACACCTCGAAACCCATTGCTCCCCGGCGCAGATCAAGTCTCCGCAGATCCGGGCGAAGGCGGAGCCAGCATCGGGAAAAGCAGCGCATCGAGGCCCGGCCGTCGTCAAAAAAAACCAAAACCCGTTCGTTTCCAGGCACATTTTTCGGCTTTGGCCCCGAATCTTCCGAACCGACTAAAACCAAAACCACACCGACTAAAACCAAAACCACCACAAAGTCTGAAGAATCCGCTCCCAAAAAACGACCGCGGCGGAACAAGAAGCGACCTCCCCGGGCTGCCAAGAAGCCCAAGCCGGACACCCCGACCGAACAAACTTGAGGCGCAACCGAGATGTAAATCCGACGGACAAGGTGCAGTTTTCACTCTTGATGGTTTCGTAAAAAGTCCTATCGCCGGTCATTGCGAGGAACGAAGTGACG
>CBDUUO010000170.1:0-6400 GCA_965370395.1 uncultured bacterium | reverse complement strand
GCTTCGCCGACAGATTTACAGTCTGTTCCCTTTGACCACTCGGGAACCCCACCTTAAAAACCACTTTGAATATGGACTGGGTATTCAAGTTGCAGGGCGTTTACCATGCCCGATAGCTTACATGGAGCCAGCGGAGGGACTCGAACCCCCGGCCCACTGATTACAAATCAGTTGCTCTACCAGCTGAGCTACGCTGGCCAAACAACTTAACCCATTAAATTTATTTTAAATTGCTTGTTAAATTGCTTGAAATATGATGAGATGATGCCCTGCACCTAAAACTATTCTTTTTAGTTATCTTTATTGTAAATATCAAATTGGATTATAGCTAAATATAGCCAGTTATCAGCTAAAATAACATATTATAAGACATTTATCATAATTTTTCTCCTAATTTCTTTTATTTTTAATTTATTTTGGAATATTATAATTTAATAATATAGAATATTACGATTAATTCTTTGGACTTTCAAGCATTTTCCATTCAAATTTTGAAAAATATTTGGGACATACGCATGTTTTCATTCAGCGATCGCCCCTATCTGACCGCTGCTTTGCATTACTGCCCTGATTTTGGGTTAAGTTTTTATTAAAATTGACGATATTAAAATACATCAAAACAAAGATATTGATGTATTTTATTTTACTAACTTAAGGAATAATGGTATAGAATAAAAAATTCGAAACCGGGAACTGAACAAATGAATAAACGCTTAATTCTTCTTTCTTGTTATTTGTCGATCTTCTTTTTGGGCTGTGGACATTTACTTCAAAACCATTCCGAGTCCCGCAATAGCCGTGATCACGGTGCCGGATCTTCAGCCAGCGTCTCAATCAATCCAAATCAGGGTGCTGATTTTAACAGCGCTGCCAATACTCAAACGAACTCGCTCAGCATCAGCGGTTCTGTTTTGGAAGAAAAAGAACTGGGTTCTTATGAGGATGAAAAAACAGAACCGCTAACCAAAAAGATTCAAACCTTGCTGGACGAAGCCCTTGATCTGTGTCAGGTGTCTCAGGATTTCTGGCAAAACGGTGAACTCGAAAACGCGCTGGAAGCGCTGGATCAGGCGTACGCCTTGATTTTAAAAGCCGATACATCCGATCACACCAAATTAATCCAGCAAAAAGAAGATCTGCGCTTTATGATATCAAAGCGCATCCTGGAAATTTACGCCTCGCGCAATATCGTTGTGAACGGAAGTCACAATGAGATACCGCGGGTAATGAATCAACATGTCCAGGCCGAAATTGATCGGTTTACCATCGGCAACGAGAGAGCTTTTTTCATCGAATCGTACCGGCGATCGGGTAGATACCGACAGCATATTGTTGCCGCACTTGAAGAAGCCGGGTTGCCTGAAGAGCTTTCCTGGCTGCCGTTAATCGAAAGCGGTTTTAAAGTAAAGGCACTTTCGCGGTCCAGAGCTTTGGGTTTGTGGCAATTTATCCCGTCTACCGGCTACAAGTTCGGGCTCAAAAGGGATGAATTAATTGATGAGCGCATGGATCCAATTAAATCGACCCGGGCCGCTATTGATTATCTTAAGGAACTGCACGCCATATTCGGCGATTGGACCACTGTTTTGGCCGCATACAATTGCGGGGAGGGAAGAGTACTGAATGTCATCCGGCGCCAGAATGTGAATTATCTGGACAACTTCTGGGATCTTTACCAGCGCCTGCCGCGCGAGACCGCGCGCTATGTACCCCGATTTTTAGCCACTCTGCATATTCTGGATCAGCCGGAAAGATACGGCATAAATTTAAGTGATTTGGATATGCCGCCGCAATATGAAACGGTAACGATCGCCAAACAGATGCATCTCAAGGACGTCGCCAGGTCGATTGCGGTTGAGAAAGAAGCGCTTTTCGAGCTGAACCCTGAATTGCGCTATAAAATCAGCCCGCAGGACCACTATCCCCTAAAGGTCCCCCCGTATAAAAGCGAGATTTTATTGACTCAACTGCATAAAATACCGGTTTCTACTCCCCCCAGGCGCGCATATGTTTATCATCGCGTCCGTCCCGGCCAAACCCTCTCACTGATTGCCAAACGATACCGCACCAGCGTCGCAAGGATCATGCGGGCAAATAACTTACGCCGGTCGAATTATATCGTCGCCGGCCGATTACTCAAAATACCCGAGAGAGGTTATCGATATCGTCCGCCAAAAATTTCAATGCCGAAATACGGCCGCAGTGTTGTCCATGTGGTTAAAAAAGGCGATTCGCTCTGGACCATCGCCAAACAATACGGGACGACAACCAAAAACATTCAGCAGCTCAATCATCTGAGAACGACCGCTCTGCACAAGGGGCAACGCCTGACCATATCTGAGGGTAAACAAACGCCTCCGCAAATCGAAGGTTTAGGTACCTATGAAGTAAAATCAGGTGACAGTCCGTTTTTAATTGCCAAAAAGCACGATATGGGTCTGAACCGTTTCCTATATTTAAATCAATTATGGCCCAGCGACACCATTTACCCCGGACAGACCGTATATATTGAATAGCAGCGGATTCAAAAGCCCATCTCCCCGCCGATAGCGTATGATCTGAAGCTTGGGAGCGCGTCTGATCCAATTTGAAGCTCCAAGGAGGTCCCATGAGCCCATTCAACTATAAACTTGAGGATAAGATTTTTGTTGTCACCGGCGGCAGCAGAGGCATCGGATTCGAGATCGCCAGGTTGCTGCTTGACCAGAAGGCCAGAGTCGTCATCTGCGGCAGAAAACAGGAAGGTCTTGATTCCGCAGCTGAAAAGCTTGGGGCCGGCGATAATCTTTTAGCGGTTCAGGCCCATGTTGCCAAATATGAAGAGATCGAAGCCCTCTTTGATCAGACTCTGGACCGTTTCGGCAAACTTGACGGGCTGGTCAACAACGTGGGCATGAATATCATGACCGCTGTGGTGGATGCTGACCCCGGCTTGTGGAATAAAATTATTGATTCCAATCTGAACGGCAATTTTTTATGTTCCCGCAAAGCAGGACAAATTATGCGGGGCCAGCATAACGGAAAAATTGTCAATATTTCTTCAATCGCCGCCAGAAGGTCCGCACCGGCTATGGGTATTTATGGAATTGCCAAAGCCGGCATCGAAATGTTAACCAAAGTGCTGGCACAGGAATTAGGCCCTTTTAATATCCAGGTAAATGCCGTCGCCCCAGGCATGGTTCGAACCGCTTTCAGTGAGCCCTTCTGGTCAAATAAGGATCTTCATGAAGCCATTGTTAAAACGATTCCGCTTGGCAGAATCGCGGAGCCCATCGATATCGCCCATCCGGCCCTGTTTTTGTGCTCCGCCGGTGCCGATTTTATTACTGGTCAAACCCTGCTCGTCGACGGTGGTGCCAGTGCGATATGACGTTTGAAAACACCCATCTGCGCTCCACGAAATGGTCTGTGATCACAGGCGCTCCCTGTTCGGGCAAAACAGCTGTAATCCATAGACTGGAACAACGGGGGTATAAGGTTATCCATGAAGTTGCGCGTGCCTGTATCGATAATGAATTAATGAAAGGAAAGGCGCTATCCGAAATAAAAGCCAACGAATGGGCGTTTGAACGCCACATCCTGACGGAAAAGCTCAAGATTGAAGCCCAACTGGCATCGGATGAAATCATTTTTTTTGATCGCGCCGTACCCGACAGCATTGCCTACTACAAACTGAACGGACTGAATCCCGCCGAACCGTTTCAGAAGAGCCGGGAGGTTCGCTATCAAAATGTATTTCTTCTTGAAAGACTCACTTTTTTAACGGACCCGGTGCGCGCCGAAAATGAAAAAACCGCCCATCGGCTGGGCCAATTGATCGAAGAAAGTTATCGGTCGCTGGGTTATGAAATTATTCACGTGCCTTTGCTCAGCGTTGAAGAACGCACTGAATTTATTTTAGAGCGCCGTTAGCAGGTTTTCTTTTTCTATTTTGGCCAGGTGCCGCCAGCCGCCTGATGGCAGATTGCCCAGCTTGATATTGGCAATTCGGATCCGTTTTAAATCGGTTACCTCATTTCCGACTTTTCGAACCATGCGGCGAATTTGACGGTTTTTGCCCTCCTGCAGAACCATGCGAAAACGCCTTGGCGAAATCCTTTTTATGCGTGCCGGGCGTGTTCGCGTCCCCATCATCGGCAGACCCCGAGCCAGTTTACGCATGGCTCCCTCGGACAGCGGTTTGGCCACGGTCACCTCATATTCCTTCTCGTGATCGAAGGACGGGTGGCAAAGGCGGTGATGCAAATGGCCGTCGTTGGTCAACAGCAAAAGCCCGGTTGAATCCTTGTCCAGCCGTCCGATGGGATAGACTCTCTCGGAAGTATCCAAAAGATCCAGCACGATTTTTTCATTTTGTTGATGACAGCTGGAGACGTAATCTCTGGGCTTGTTTAAGGCGATGTAAATTGGCGCAATATCGGAGCGAACGGCGTTACCATCGACTTCAACAGCGTCCCTGTCCGGATCAACTTTTGTACCGAGCTCAGCTACGGTTTTTCCGTTGACCTTCACCCGCCCCGCTTTAATATATGTTTCCCCTTTGCGCCGGGAACATACCCCTGTGCTCGAAAGAAATTTCTGCAACCGCATCTCGGTCATAATCAAACGTCTCGGAATTTCTATAACATATTGAAAGCATGTAGCTGTTAACGACACTGGTTTTATGCCGCCTACATGGAATAATGGAATACTGAAATAATGGAATAATGGTCAAAAACGCATAACGAATATCTACAATTAATTGGAATTATAGTTTTTTTTTGTAGCTATTTTCTTTCTTAACCCTTAAAATTGTTTTAAAATCTTCAGATTTTGCTCGAAGACAAGGCGCGGCCCGATTCAGAAGCGGAGCGTACACGAAGTACGTGAGCATTCTGAATCGAGCCGTAACACAGTCTTCGGGCGAAAGATGGGGGTTTTAAAACAATTTTCAGGAGCGGTATGAGGCATTGATCCTTACATAATCGATGGAAAAATCACAGGTAAATACCGTGGACTTCCCATTGCCGGCTTTTAAATCAATGGTGAGGGTAAACTCCGATTTTTTGAGAACCCGGGTGGCTTCGGCCTCGGCTTTTTTACCGCAGCCCATGCCGTTTTGCACCATCCGCACATCATCAAAAGAGACATCGATGGCATCGGGTTGAAGCGGCACCCCTGCCCGGCCGACTGCCCCGAGGATTCTTCCCCAGTTGGCATCCTCTCCGAATAGTGCGGTTTTTAAAAGATTGGAATGGGCGACCGTGTCGGCGATCTGATAAGCATCGGCATCTGATTTGGCCCCTCTTACCACAATCTCGACAAGCTTGGTGGCGCCTTCGCCATCCTTGATCAGTTGTCTGGACAGCGACATCAAAACCGCATCAAGGATGCCTTGAAATGCTTTTCTGTCGGCATCACTGTTGATCACGGCCCCGGACAGCCCGTTTGCGATCAAAAGAGCCGTATCGTTTGTACTGGTATCGCCGTCCACGGTAATACGGTTTAAGGTACGATCCGTTGAGGCCAAAAGCATCTCTTTGAGCAGCTCCGGCTCAGCCGCGATATCGGTCATGACAAAACACAGCAATGTGGCCATGTCCGGGCTGATCATCCCGGAGCCCTTGGCAACCCCGGTCACCGCAAAAGATGCACCACCCAGCTGCCCCCTTTGAGTAACAACTTTGGGCACGGTATCGGTGGTCATTATGGCCTCGGCAAAATCCGATATCCCAATTGGATCAAGGGCATTGACGAGTTCCGGCACGGCTGCTTGAATCTTTTCAACAGCAAGCGGTTCCCCGATGACACCGGTGGAAGCCACCAGCACCTGTTCTTCAGGTATATCAAGCTTTGCGGCAGCCCAGCGCGCCATTGAAATGGCATCCTGCATGCCCTTTTCTCCGGTACAGCAATTGGCATTGCCGCTATTGGCAATAACCGCCTGACAGGTTCCTGAAGCGATGCGTTGCATATCCAATATGACCGGTGCAGCCTTAACTTCGTTGCGTGTAAATACACCGGCAACATTTGCGGGTGTTTCGGAATAAATGAGCCCAAGATCCTTTTGGCCGTTCTTTTTCAATCCTGAGGCGACTCCGGCAAATTTAAAGCCCTGACACATATTTTCCTCACCATTCATGAATGGTTTACATTTTAAATAAATGCTGTCTAGCGGGTGTCGCTCATAATATATAAAAACATAGCGCCTGTCCATCTAGAACCTATCCCAAAAATAGCGGTTTATCTTCGAAGACAGAGAAAAAAAGTTCCAACGGTGCTCTAAAGTTAGAAGTGCCTAAAGTGACTAAAATGAGCTAAAATGCCTAAAGTTATGGTTTCGCTGCGCTCCATCTTTTATTATAAATATGATTGAATTCCTCAACTTTAGGCATTTTAGATCATTTTTAATTTTAGCTCA
>CBDUUO010000169.1:0-6459 GCA_965370395.1 uncultured bacterium | reverse complement strand
ATTAACAACGATTAGAACTGAAAATCCCCGGGTCGGCAGGCCGATTCCGGGATAATATAATAGTCTACTGATAGCAGATAATTAAAAACCACCCCATTCCGAGCTTAATCAATTTAGCAACTACCTCCTAATAGGTTTTTCCTTTTTTTCAGGATAGGCGCCATCCTCTTCGGGCTGGGCGTTATATCGTAACAGTTTAGTTGTTTCGGCCTAAAAAGAGCACATTTTTTAATTAATGTGCTCTTATTATTTGACAAAACTATTTAGACCGTAGTGCTGTTCCGCCATACGTGCAACATTTTGTCAGGGAAATTAAACACCATATCGACGGGCTGCACTTGCCCCGCTTCTAATCATTTATGATTAGTTTAATCTCATCCGAATTGGCTTTGAGCTCCGGTGCATACATGGCGTATGCTCTGGTGGGCAGAGCGCTGAATTTGCCGGGGATCTCCGCCCGCAGCCGATAGCTTACGCTGTGTCTGCCGCGCGCCAAACGGCGCACAAAAAAAGCCACTTTTTGATCGCGAAATTCCACGTAAGCCCCCATTTCATTATCGGTGTAGCCGCTGCGCACCTCAACCGGCTCAAAACCGGCGGCCTTCATGTCCTCAAAGACCAGGTATTCGTAGTCGTTTTTGCTTTCGATGACCAGCTCGACTTCAACCCGATCGCCGCTTTTTAATGCCGCCAGATTTTCAAGCGGCTCGCGCTCGTATTTTTCCACCCGGCGGTCCACCACCTGCCCGCGGGAACCCGCATCTTTGATCTTTTTGTCGACTTCTTTTAACCGAAAAACCCGGCGCTGCACTTTGATTTCCAGACCTTCTTTGGTGATAAAGTCCTCCAGAGTAAAATAGTCCAGATAGGCATTGAAGTAGATGGGCCCTTTGCCGGATTTTTGGAGTTGAATATGGTTGGTGCCGGTGGCGATTTGTTTGCCTTCCAGGATCAGTTTGTTGTCAAAGCTAAAAAGGTTTTTGGCATTGATCTGAACCGTTTTCATGCGGGTGCCGTTAAAAAAGATATCCAGCGTTAGATCAGGCGCGGCTTCACCGCTGGCGGCCAGATAGTCGGCAAAGGCTTCCACGATAACGGCCGTATCCCGGGTGCTGTTCCAGTATGTGGCGTGCTTGCGGTTGTTGAGCAGATACTTGACCAGGCCGGACGCTTTTTTATCTGTCGGTGCGGTTCGCGATAACAGTTTCAGATAATAGGCGTGGGCTTCGTATTCGGAGCCGTACCAGTACCACCAGTAACTGCTGTTGGGAAGATTCAGATAGGCGGTCTGGTTTTCATCATCGAGCACCAGAAACTGCTCGATGTTTTTGATGATCATGGTAAGCTTCTGGCTGTCTTCGGCCTTGACAAGGGCCAGGCCGAACATGGCCTTGGCATAGACCGCCAGTGAATTGCGATCACGGTACAGGTAGTCCCGCATTTTTTTATTTTCAAAAGCTTCATCGGTCAGCACCATGTAGACAAAGGCATCCAGATTGTCGGCATGGGATTTTCCTTCTTTTTTGGTGCGGTCCCAGAGAATCAGGCGCTCAATTTCTTTGGCCTGATAATCTTTGAGCCACTGCACGCCCCTTTCAATCACACCGCCGGGAATGCTTACCCCGTTTTCCCGGGCGATCTGCAATCCGTGGATTACCAGGGCGGTGGTGTGGGGATAGGCGTGTTCGCCATATCCGCTAAACCAGCCCCAGCCGCCGTCGGACAGCTGCATGGCAGCAAGGCGCTTGACGCCGGCGATAACCATGGCCGCGACCTCATCTTCATCAAATACCGGGTTGTGGTCATAGCGGCGCCACTGGCCGGCGCGCTGCTGATCGTCGCCGATTTCCTGCGCATTGAGGTTGGTGCGTTTGTTGCGGATTACTTCCAGATCAACCCCCATGCGCCTTAAAGTCTGCTGGGTGATTACCGTAGGCAAAAAGCGGTTTAGGGTCTGCTCGGTGCAGCCGTAAGGGTAGCTGACCAGATAAGGCAGGGCATCCACCATGGCGCCGGCCAGAGTCGGTGAATAACGCAGCTCCAGTCTGGATTGCTCCACCCGCCGCGCCGCCGGGACCTTAAATTTGATCTGGGCCCGGGTCTGGCTGGCCCGTATGACACCGGTTTTGGGCACCTGCTTGAGCATACCGTGCACGTAAACCGGAAAGCGCATTTGCATGGCATCGGATTCTTCATCGGTTAAGGCTTTCATGCGTATTACCGCTTCGCCTTCTTTTAATACCTTAACGCGCCAGTCCAGGCGCTTTTCGCCGTTGGCGGCAATCGAAATCGATTGGGTTTGCTTTTGGCCTTTCATCAGCTTCAGGAAGCCGCCGTCAAGCTCCAGCAGGACTTTAGCGGACTTGCGGTTTTTTAGGTAATTATGAACATTGGCGGACAGCACGACCTCATCGGTTTCCACAAAAAAGCGAGGCGCCTGCAGGCGCACGATCAGATCCTTGCGGGTGACCACTTCGGCATCACCCTCGCCGACTTTGGTTCCATGCCCCATGGCCCAGACCCTTACCTTCCACCCAGTCAGGTTTTCGGGCATGTTAAATTCGACAGTGGCCATGCCCATCCGATCGGTGGTGACGCTGCCCGACCAAAAGGCGGTGTCGGCGAATCGAGTGCGCACGCCGGGCTGGATAAGGACCCGGGTCAGATCGGCATGACTTTCTTTGTCAGCCGATCGGCCGGTTTCATCTTTTTTAAGCTTAAAGGCCGCGTCGGCTTCAGCGGACTCAGCCGGTGCCGGTGCCTTTGCCGCCCCGGCTTCGGCGAAAACCTGGGACCGGGCCTTTTTTTCTTCGATAGCCGGCCCTTTACCGGGTGCAGCCGGCATCATCAGATGCCCGAAGACCCCGATATTTTTCATCGGAATCTCATTTTTTTTCAATTGGTTGTAAAACCAGCGCGCCAGACTGGACTGTTGGTTTAAACGATGATGCCGCCGCCATTTCCAGAAAAAACTGCGGATCTCCGGCACATTGGACCCGCCGGAAATATATTCCAGCGCGCGGTCATAGACACTGATCACGGTTGATCCCTGAAAGGGTTCCCCGTAATAATCGGTGAGCTGCAGGTTGAGTTTGGCTTTTTGTCCGGGGCGATAGTCTGTTTCAGAAGGTGTAACCTTGACGTTTAGCACCCGCTTTTCAGGCGGGACCACAACTTCACGGATTTCGGTGTGCACCTTGCCGTCGTAGACGGTGACGGCTTCCACAAAAAAGTTAGGCATATCTTTTTTTGAAATCTTTATTTCTTCAAGGGCGCTCTTTCCGGCCATGGGGATGACTTTGGGCGGCAGGTAAACCCCGTTGACCGGGCGCACAAACAGCATCACCGCAGCGCCCTTGCGGTCGGTATTGATCTGCAGCCGCACCGTATCGCCCGGAGCATATTCGGCCTTATCGGCGATCAGCTCGATCTTGGCAAAACGGTATCCGGCGCTGTCATCGCCCATTCCTTCGCGCACGGTAAAAATATAGCCGCCTTCAATGGAGTGGTTTTTGGCATCGGTGACAGTGTAGGAGAGCCGGTATTGTCCGGGCCGGGAGGCCTGAATCTGCAGAGCAGCGCTGCCCTCGGCATCGGTATTTAACCGCCAGTCGGCGACCTGCGTTTCCTGAGGTTTGTTATCTTTATAGGTGATGCGCAGCAAATTGAGCCGGCCCTTGCCGACCACCGGTTTTTGATCCAGGGTCTGGGCTTTAAAGCTGGCTTTGATGGTATCGCCAACCCGGTAATGACCTCTATCCAACCAGGCATATACTTTAAAAGGCTTGCGGGCCACCAGCACCTCTCCCTGACCGACAATGGTGCGCCGGGACTGATCGCGGACTTCGGCTTTGATCGTATAGCGGTGGTCGCTGTCGCCGTGGATCAGTTTGGCCAGCGCGGTATCGATGGTGATGTTGACCGTGCCGTCTTTGCCGATTTTGACTTCCCCGTCGGCCACGATTTCGGGCTGCTGGCGCGGCCAGTGTTGCCACCAGGACCAGATCGGCCGCAGGCAGCCCCAGTCCCGCCAGCCCGGATACCAGGGATAGTCATAGGCATACCACCAGTAACCGGGACCGTAAAACCAGTCCCAGTAAAAAGCCGGATACCAGCGACTGTCGTGCTCGCTGCGCAGCACTTTATACTTCACGGTGGCTTCGGTGACCGGGGAGCCGAAGTAATAGGCGGCTTTAATCTTGGCCGCGATCTTTTCACCGAGCATGACCGGCTCGGCCGGGGCTTGCACGCTGACTTCAAATTCGGGTTTTTTGTATTCTTCCACTCGAAACGTCTGGCCGCCGTAAACACTGCTGCGTCCATGGGAGATACGGTAGACCCCCAGTGCGGCATCGGCAACCAGTTTAAACTGCCCTTCGATACCGCCGTATGCATCGGCCGTCAGTGTTTGGGAATAAATCTGTTCATTTTTGGGGTTGTGGATGCGAACGGTAAAACGCCGGCCGGCGAAGCTGGAGGTATCTTCTCTGTCATATTTGGCATGCCGCACCCAGGCCTTAAACTTAACCGTCTGGGCCGGACGATACACCGGGCGATCGGTCATAATCAGGGTTTTGGTTTGGTTGTACTCGGTGTCGTAGTAATGGGGGTACCACACATTGGTAAAACCCAAAAATGCCAGACGGCCTTCACGGTTGGTTACGGTTACCAGCCAGGACATATGATTGGACATCTCGGTCGGCTTGATCAGCACCAGGCCGTCTGCGCTGGTTTGCTTTTTTAAGCGCTTGTGAATCACGCGATAGCGCTGGGTTCCTTTAATGCGTTTGGTGCGGTAGCCGAAAAACTCGAGGTTCACCCCCGAAAGGGCTTTGCCGCTGACCGCATCGGCCACATAATAGAGCATCTGCTGTTTAAGCGGTTTTTTAACGATGACCGTGTCGGCCACCCAGATGACGATGCGGGCGCTGTTGCCCTGCGGCATCCTGGCCACCACCAGATAGGACCCGGCAACTTTCAGGGCATCCGGGAATTTGACGGTTACGTGCCGGTCCCAGTGACGTTTGTCGGGATTAAGATCCAGCTGCCAGGTGGCCACCTGCTTGCCGATATATTTCGTCTGGTTCTCATGCACCAGGCGCCAACCGATGTCGTTCAGATTTATCTTCTGCCAGTCCAGTCGCCGGGGCTGAGAGCGGATATAAGCTTTGACATCTTCAAGGAGTCGGTTGACCCGGATGCGATA
This sequence comes from uncultured bacterium, assembly GCA_965370395.1. Lineage (GTDB taxonomy): Bacteria > Desulfobacterota > Desulfobacteria > Desulfobacterales > JAHEIW01 > JAHEIW01. The sequence goes on along the minus strand of CBDUUO010000169.1, from coordinate 1,253 downwards.
AGCGACAAACTCCACCTGGCTGCCGTTGCGGAATCGATATTCAACGCTGGGAGTTGTGCCTGAAGGCTGAACACCGGCGGGTTCAAATACGCCCCAGTTTTTGGTGATCTGGTCGATACGCTGTTGGGCGGCGGGCCGATTGTAGTTTTTGTAAATTGTCCAGTAGTTTACGGCACGACCATATTGTCTGCGGTTTTCATAAATTTGAGCCAGAGTTTGGGCGGCATTACCGGCATAACCGCCTTTGGTTTCTTCAAGCATGGCTTTGAACAGCAGAATAAAGTTATACTCTGGGGGCAGGTCAATGCGCCGCACCCCCACCGCCAGTTTGGCGATGGTTTCTCGATCGGTTAAGGTGTGCACCTCATAGGGGCTGCTTTGATCTTTTTCTTCATCTTCTTTATCCAGCGGACGCCCGCGGCCGTAAAGGGCGCCATAATTGACCAGGGTCTGGACGCCAAATTGCTGATGCAGAAAGGAGGCCCAGGTATAGTCCACATAGATTTTCAGCGCCGGATTGAGCTGCGCGGCTCTTGCCAGCAGCCAGCGCCAGCGCTCCCCGTCTGAAGCGGCGCTTTCAAAGTCTTCTGGAAGTCGATGATAAACCGGCTGGCCTTCCGCATCAACCGGGGCTCCCCGGGTGCGGCTGTCATATTCATAGCCGTATCCGGGCTCATAGTCCGGAAGCCGGGTGAGATCGGTCAGATATTGCAGCCGCCAGGCCTGGTTGGCGCCGCGGTGCTGCTGAATGATGCCGGAAAATTGCATGTAAAATTGTGCGACCTCTAATTTTACCGGATCTTCTTCAGCCGGCCCCATGGCCTGTTGCATCAGCTGCAGGGCGCGAACCCGATCGCGGGCAATGGCGTTGACATATTTGCCGCCGCCGCGATGATGGCCGCGGTGGAATTCACCGGCCACCATATATCCCCAGTGGGTGTTCTGGCTGTAGCTGCGGGCCGCATCCTGCAACAGTCGCCAGTTGTCGGCATGGCGTTGAATGACTTTTTCCCGGAATGCGTCCAGTTCATTCAACCGATTTAGCTGGCGCAGGCACTGCCAGGCCTGGATGTAGTCTTTGCCGACCCAAGTGGGATCATTTTTTATTTCCAGGCTTAGGCTGTGATACAGTTCAAAAGCATCTTTCCAGTTGCCATTGGTGTAAGCCTTCTGAGCATTTTTACGAATTTGTTGATGGGTCGCATCTTCTGCCCAGGCAGATGCGGCCAGCAGTAAAAGTGTCACGATTAAAA
>CBDUUO010000168.1:0-6474 GCA_965370395.1 uncultured bacterium | reverse complement strand
ATTTTTCTTCATTTTTACAAACATTTCGCTTGTTAGAAAATCTGGCAAACGGAACCTATTTATGACAACCGGTATAATGAAAGGGAATCAAAGCGGAGAGGTCGACGTTACGACAATCAGGATAATTGGGCTAAATTCAAATACTTCAAAACTTTCAAAACCAAGGAGCTGTATAGTTCCTGCATATTTTCGAAAACACCGACTTTTTGAGGGTTTAAAACGCTTCGGTTGACAAAGCGAGTTCCAGTGGATCGACTGCCCGCGGCATGCCTTTTCCGCCTTGGATGATCACCCGCTGAAGCCCGGCTGCTTGCATAATATTCAAGGCATTCTCCATGGTTTTCGGACTGATCCGCGGCCAATCCCTGCGTCGAAAAGCAGGCTGCAATTCGATAAGCGTAACCGGTAGTTCAGGATCTATCTTAACAAGGGCGGCCGCCATTTCTTCCAGTTCAGCCCGGGAGTGAATCTTCGGATGACACGGCAGACTCGCCGCCATAAATACCTGTTCGCGGAAGTTGTCATTTATATAGCGGACCGCCTGCCAGGAATTTTCCAGATACACACGGGCACGCTCTGCCGATTGAATTGCGCATACCTTCATGAAGGTATCCAGTTGATAGGCCTTTAAATCCGGAGAAATGTCCGTAATTCCCGCTTCGACCAATTCATCAATATATTCATCTGACAGCAACGATGCATTGGTATCCAATTGTATCCGGCTATCCGGAACCCGCTGGCGAAGTTCGCGCACCGTCTCGATGAGCCACTTACGATTGAGGGTGGGTTCCCCACCCGAGATTCCAATCCAGTAATCTTTTTCCGGATCCAGTCTTAATTGGGATACGGTCTCGGCCGGGTTCAGCGCCTTACCCGTGGAAGAAAATGTCATATCCCAATTATGGCAAAGGTCACAGCGATAGTTACATCCATGCGCAAAAATGGATGGATGATAATGCGGGGCGGGACGTAAAAGGGTTGCAATGCGCTTCGGTTCGGCCTGCTGCAGGATTTCAGGATCGGTGACGATTTTCATTCCCTGCCTTAAGGGGGTCATGCAACTACGGGCCAATATCCCATCAATTAAAACGGCACAGTGCCAACAACCGCCTGTGCCGCACAGGTCGTGATTACGTCGATTGTCGTCTAGGCGTCCCTTGACAGCCTTTTCTAATTCATCCAATGCGTCACGAACGGATACCGGCCCCTTGAACTTACACGGTTGGCCATCCAAGCTAAAATGGATTGCCGATCCCGCTTTGGTGCGCGGTTTAAGCTGCCTGGCGGCCTGGGGACAGGCAATGACACAAGCGCCGCATCCAATGCAATCGTTTTGCGAAACTGCACAGGGGAGATATTGCTCACAAAAACCACACCGCAAGCAGTTTTGATTGCGCGTGGCGATAAAACGCTGCGGCTTTATTTCCATATCAGTCTTAAGTTGGCAGCCTTATCCGCAAATTGAAATTCGTATTGGCTCCAAAATCGATCTTCGGCCTCAGGGGGGACGTCTTCAAACTTAGCGACGCCAAACTGCTGTAAGAACTCCTCTTTCGTTGGAAGATTGACCGCCAAATTGTCAATCCTCGTAAAAGGGACAAAATCATACGGATGTTCGCTATCGATATCGGGCCACACAACATCTCCCTTGCTGGCTACGGTGCAATCGGCCAGTACGATATATGTGCCCTGCGGAAAATCCGCACGTCTAAAGAGCCGTTTGGTATACCCAATAATGAGCTGGCGTTCCAGCGTCGCCACTTTGGCTTTTCCATCAATGTAATTGCCCATAAAAGTCAATTGCGAAAATCTCCTTTGTGTTTATTTTTTTTTCAATAAATAGGGGAGTCTTTTATAAAACTCCCCTATTTATTGGTTTTAGGTTAATATCGCAGCCGAGGCCTGCGCGTTATTTGGACCACTCCGTACGCGGTTCATAGCCGAACTCTTCATCCGTCAGCGGTTCCCACGAATCGAAGATGGGCATTTCGGGTAAACTCTGCAGCTCCGGGAACCACCCTTTCAAGGTGGAGCGGCGGGAATGTTTACCCCTCATCGGTAGTTCATCCCAAGGAATGTGCGCATACATCAACGAGTAAACCGGACCGATAACCGCCTTGTTAACCAAATGACGGTCCATCTGGCAGTCCAAAATGACCGGGCCTTTTTTCTCCGCAAGGTCGAAGGATCGTTTCAGATCTTCTCTGAAATTCTCCGAACGACAGCAATAAATCCCGGTGCATCCCTCGAAGGTATCAGCCATTTTGTAGAATTGTTGCATTTCCGGGGCCCGTTCTTCACCCGTCCCGATAACCCCATGCCACTCATTGCCGACGATGTCTTGCTCGCCAAGCGTATCCCAGTTGGGTCCATACCAGGGATACTTCATGCCGGGCATCCAGCCACCGTTATTGGTGACCAAATAAACAATCGGCAGCTTGTACATCACGGCTGTACCAATATCCATACCCGCATTCATCATGCCCGAATCACCCATCAAAGACAGGAACGGAATTTTGGAGCCGTTTTCAAAATCGCCCATTGCGGCACCGATGGCCTGCCCGACACCGTGGCCGACACCGGCCTGATCGTTGGCGGTAATACAGGAGCCGGGCCGTGTAAACACGAGAAACGGCATGATAAAATCACTCAGGGTATAGCCGTCAATCGCAACCCGCACGGCGCTGTCGTACAGTTCCTCGTTTACTTCGCGGATAATCTGCGAAATATAACCATGGTGCAGAATATCTTTGGATTTATAACGCGGATGATCCGGCCCGTATTTATATGCACGCGCCTTGCGGAATTCGGTGGCTTCGGCCATTGATTTCTTAGCGCGCTCGGCCCACTCTTTGCGCTCTTTGCTGATCTTATGGTAACCGTTCTTTTTGATGCACTCGTTCAGTTGCTTCATGACGACTTTGGTGTTCCCTACCAATGCCGCTTTGGTGTTGATATAGGTCCAGCAATACTCTTCGCACGGTGCAATTTGAATGCTTTCGGGCCAGCCGCCGGCGTATCCATCAAAGAAACCGACTTTCAGTCCAACCGGAATCATCAAATCGAATTCGTCGCGGTATTTCGGAAAACCGCGGTGATGGAGTTCATGTTTTTCGCTAACGGCTGCGCGGCCGATGCGCCGGGTGTTGAAGGGAATTTGGGTAAGGTTAACGAATTCCTCGATTTCCGGTCCAGCCTGATCCCAGGAAGCATAATCACCCAGAATAATAAAGGGCTTCTTGGCATCAAAAATGGCTTTGGCTGCCTTTTCAATCGCCGCCGGGTCGGCCCCGGATGAAATGGGCTTTTGGGTATCCTCCTGACGCCAGTTCGGCAGGTAGTCGGCATGTTGCGGAAAGAAACCACCCCAGTAATGTTCACGCGCCTCGTCTTTCATGAACAGGCAGTCAATACCCAATTCGAAAGCCACCGGTCCCATTGGTGCCGTCTGGGCGATACGGAATCCGCGGGTCATAAATTGTTTTACAGACCAGGGATAAAAAACACGCTGGGCCCATTTGGTGACATGTACAAAGAACTCAGCGGCAATACTCTCCTGGATGGTATTGTACAAGCGATCGTGTTCTTGTTCGATTCCACCTGCAAGATAGATAATCGGTGAGTTACTCAAAAACGCCTGTTGCATTGCGCTGAAAGCGTTTGCCGTACCCGGTCCGACGGTACCAAATGACACGGACGCTTTCTGCGTAACCTGGCAGTATCCTTCGGCGGCATAGACTGCTTGGCTTTCATGCCCAAAGATAACCAGCTTAATTCCGATGCGGGAAATCGCATCCACATAATGCCAGATATGACCACCAGGAACACCAAAGGCGATGGTAACGCCCTGTTCACGCAAGATCTCGGCCACATACTTACCGGTTGACGGGTAAAGCTCACGTTTGCCAAGAGGAACCTCTAATTTCTTTTGAGCCTCTTCGTCAAATTCAATTCCTAATTTTGGCATATTACCCTCCTTCTGTTGGTTTAAAGATGTTCTTTGCCTCTGACGCATTAACCTTTACGCTGGATTGTGAAACGGAACCGTAATCCCCGCGCAAAGAAAAGATAATTGCATCCACATGTCTACAATTACAATAAAATAATATGACGATAGCCCTCCTTTCCATGGTTTGAATCCTTCTGATTAATTTTGTAAAAATCACAATTCTTTCAGGATATTATCTTCCTGAACAGGCAGCTCGCTGGGCCAATATCACTGTCTCATATCAAAAAATGAATCCCATTAAAGAGTTTAATCCTATTTATAGAGTATAACCCTATTAATATTGTTGTGATTAGGTGTCAAGTCCAAAATTACGCGTCAGGAGTTTTTTTTTTTTTTTTGTTATTTTAGCGGCGCAATACAATAATGCAAAATCACCATTCTTCAGAGACAGCCAGAACACTGCCGGGTCGTACCGCCAAGCTGAGATAATAGTCATTTTCTTTCAGCATATACCGATGAGCAACGAGTTTATCGAGCGCACGACGCAATATATCATCACCGCCGTATTGTGGGCCCCACTGATTTCGCATCTCGCTTGCCAAGGCATCAAACCGGCGCATCGTATCGCAATAGCGATAGGCGGCCGCAATCTCGCCTTGCAATTCGAAGCGATGGCTATTCTGACTTGAGCGCGTATCGTAAATCATGATCTTCTTCTCGGCTGTATGTACCTCGGTCAAACCAGGTGGCTGGCGTTGGGTCCATAACTGTTGCCAAATACGGACACGTTCCTTTAATGGATCAATATAGGCCGGGATTTTATCTTGACCGTCAAAGTCAAAGTTGAAGAAGTAGGCCAGCGCATCCAGATCTTGCTGCTCAAACGGATAAACGGATTGATAGCCCTTATGGGCTCTGATGTTGTGAATATGCCACTTCCGGTGCTGCTCAAAAAGGGGGCTAAAGCGCACCAATAATACCGGACTCACATCGAGGGGAGGAAATAAGTGTACGATCGATGGTATCAGTTCATGCATTCGGCGATAGGCTTCGGGCGGCTCATTCGGGAATCCATACAGCAAGTTCCAGGTTGGATACAGGTCATATTCTATGGCCCACTTGAGAAATTGAACATTTTGCAAAAGCGTCGTCCCTTTGCCCATGAGGGTAAGCATTTCGCTGTCCAGGCTCTCAATACCGGGCTGAAATAATTTTACCCCTGCCGATCTTAAAATACGGACTTGATCACGCGTCAGATTAGCGCGGGATTCAAGGAACAATTCATCCAATCCCCCCCACTCCGCCAGTCTGGGCAGGAGCGTCTTAAAATAACTCATATCTAAAATGGAATCGGTTAAGATAACCTTGTCGACATGATAGCGGGCGGTTAGCTCCTTGATTTCAGACTCGGCCCGCCCGGGGCTTTTACGACGATAGTTTATTGAGTGGCAATTCAATCCACAGAAAATACACTGCGATTTTTTGCCCCACCAGCACCCTCTGGAAAGCTCAAGTGAAATCGGTGCTGAAGTGAGAAGTTCGGCTGCCCATTGACTCAGGGCGTCGAAGTACTCGTCGAAATCGGGATACGGCAGATTATCCATCTGCGGTGATTGACCTTGACCTTGACCCACAATCCGACCGTTGTTGCGATAGGCCACCCCAGAGATGCCCGCCGGTGATTTTCCCTTAAACCAATTGATCACGGCTTGGGGAAAGGAAAGATCGGCTTCGCCATTGAAAACCCAGTCCACAAATGGGAAAAGTCGGAGCAGCGCCTCTCCCATGTCTTCTTCGCAGTTGGCGCCTCCGAAGGCGACAATCTTATCCGGCCAGCGCTGCTTAATTTGCTGCGCCAAGGCCAAGGCGGCAACATTCTGACTGTATACCGACGTAAAGCCGACAATGGCATAATCTTGCCATTTTATGGTGTCTAAGCATTCGCGGAGAAATTCGCGGGCTTGAGGGCGTAACGCAACCAGACTTTTGCGGACGGCCTCACGTTTGATGCCATCCGGCATCAGCGGTGCGCTGAACGCGTCCAGCCTTCCGCGGTCGGAACGCACCCAGTCCTCACCGAACAACTCGGTGCCGAATACCGTTTCGCCGATTACCATGAAATCGGCAATGCCTTCATAATTATCCGAACTGCCGCAAAACGTCTGGAATAAGATGTTTAAGTAAGCCACGTCGCAACGCACACCCGTTTTTTCAACCAGCGGCTTCAGAATACTGAGCCCCGGGGATGGAAAGCGAACACTCGCAAATGGCATATTTATTAAGATCACGCGTTGCATGGCATACTTTCTTAATCGCTTTCGCCGGTTAAAACAATAATTAATTTCACTATTCCATACTTAAATAAAATGATGTATATCTGTAAACTCAAAAAAGCGTGCCAACGATTGTTTAAAAAGGGGGGCTTATGTCAAACACCACTGATTCCAATGCGAAAGAGACGTTCATCACAACCAGTTGCGGTTACGATTGTGGCGGTCGCTGCCTGCTGAAAGTGCATCTCCGGG
>CBDUUO010000167.1:0-6513 GCA_965370395.1 uncultured bacterium | reverse complement strand
TAACTGCTCTTCAGTGCCATAAAGACGGAATGGCATTATTTTTAAAAATTAATCTGCGAAATCTGCGGATAACAACTTATCTTTTGAATAATCTGCGAAAATCTGCGAAATCTGCGGATAACTAGGTTTATTGCTGATTATTTTGCCTGACATCATCTTTAATGCGTTTGACATGCCCGCGACCCAGCCCCTTTACTTCGCAGCCCAGCTCAAAATAGCGGCGTATTTTTTCATCGTCCAGCACACCGAAACAATCGATGATGGCAGCGGGACGACCGATCATTTTTACAACTTCGTCGGGGTCCAGTTCGAGGTACTCCTGGTGCCGGACGGCAAAGATCACCGCATCAGCAAATTGAAGGGCTACGGACAAATCCGTTTCAATCCGGGTTTCGTCCAGCTTGTCCTGATTGCGGAAAAATCGTTTCATGGAATGATCCGGTGCCGGATAGCTATCCTGTTTTTCAAGTTCCCACCAGTGCTTGACATAGGGATCGTTTACCGCAATCTCTGCTCCCATTTCCGTTAATTTGCGAACGATAATCTCAGAGCCGCTGTAACGCGTGTCGCCTACCCCCTGGCGGTAGGACGCTCCCAGGAGCACGACTTTCGAAGCCGCAACGATCTTTCCCATGTTGCGCAGTGCATCCCGGACCTGCTGCGGCACTCTCAATGATCGTGTATCATTGATATCGATGGCGGCCGGCGTGATTTTAAAGACGTCATCTTCAAAGCCCATCAGCGTATGGTAGGCCCACACACCCAATCCGCCATCTTTCGGTAAACAATAGCCACCAATACCCGGCCCGGGGAAAATCATGTTGGAATGGGTCGGTCGGATTTTAATGGCATCAATCACCTTGATCAGATCCACGCCGTTGCGTTCGGAAAATACACTCCATTCATCTAAAAAGGCCAGAATGGTGGCCCGGTAAGAATTTTCAACGATTTTACAGGTTTCACTTTCAATCGGACGGTCCAGGACGGTGAGCGGAAATTTTTCCACATTGAGTATTTCGGATAAAAATATCCGAACCCGCTCGCGGGCCGGCTCATTGATGCCGCTGCAAACCCGCCAGAAATCGCGCACGGATGCAACATAATCCCGACCCGGCATTACCCGCTCAAACGAATGGGCTAAAAGCGGTTCGAAATCCGTTAATCCCCGTTTTATAAAAGCTTTTTTTATGATTGGATAGGCCACATATTCAGTCGTTCCCGGCGGCACCGTGGTTTCAATTAAAACCAGGCATTCCGGTTTAATTTTTTCCCCGATGATTTTGAGGCTGGCTTCCAGCGCCACAATATCGGCATGCCCCTGGCGAACATCTCCGAATGTTTCTTTAAAATAGTCGCACTGGACATCGACGACGACGACATCGGCCAGACTCAGCGCTTCATAGGTAAAAGTGGCAATCAAGGTTTTTTTCTCTTTGACACAGCGTTCAATGAGAAGCGCGACTTCGGGGTCTTCGGCCTCAACCGGTGCGATGCCTCTGTTGATATAGGGAATTTTCCAGTATGAGCGGGTTGAAGGCCGTTGCATTCCAATAACAAACTTGTTGGGGTTGTTGCTGTCCGGATCCGTTGAATCGGCAACAACGCCTGCCATCACCGCCCCGACGAAACCAACGCCCATTACCACAACAATTTCTCTCCCCATCAATCGCTGTTCTTTAACGATCCGTTGTAACCGCTTAAATTCCTTCTGATAATCTTTTTCCTGTGGTAGTTGGAAAACTTCACCGGCCGGGCAAACCGAAGCCGGCGCTTCCGAATGTGAATTTTCCTGCCCCTTTGAAATCTGCATGAATCATCTCCGTTCTCGTTTGATATTTACCCACTTTCCATTCGAACTGAAGAAAGTAGCTTCAAACAGCAGTTCTGCGTTTTTGACCATTATTCCATTATTCCATTATTCCATGTAGGCGGCCTAAAACCAGGGTCGTTAACAGCCAAAAGCTTTCAATATGTTATAGAAATTCCAAGACGTTGATTATCATCATTTTAAGGTAAGATTTTATCATAAGGTGAGAATAAATCAAAGTTAATTTCATTATGTTATGCCGGAATCATTTTTTTGGTGTTGAAAGACGGCCAAAATTATGATTTAATTTAAGACAGCCGGATTTCAACGACACCGGCATTTGTCATTGTTCATTTGATTAGAAAGGAGTTGAGTTTAATGGCACGCATACTTATTATCGATGACGAATCTCAAATCCGATCGATGCTCCGATTGATGCTGGAAAGAGTTGGATATGAGGTCGTCGAGGCCCCTGACGGCATCGAAGGAATCAGACAATACAGAGAAAAGCCTGCCGACCTGATCATCACGGATCTTATTATGCCGAATAAAGACGGCATCGGCATGATCATCGATCTAAAAAAAGAGTTCCCCAACGTAAAAATCATTGCCATGTCCGGAGGGGGGGTAAATCGTCCTGAAGGTTATCTGGATGGTGCCAAGAAACTGGGCGCAAGCTGCACCCTCACAAAGCCCATTGATAGAGAGGAAATGCTGATGGCGGTTAAAGACACCCTGAAAGAAGGCACCACTCCCGCTGAGTCATCAGCGTGACGTATTTGCATCTTTATTTTTGCCAAAAGGGACCGACAGATATTTTTTATCATTACATTTGACCATCCACGCGGCATTTACGCCCGCCTATTTCTACCTGTATGGACACCCGGCTAAAGATTTTTGCTTTACAAATTTTTCCGGATTATTATAAAAGAAAACGGTTGGGTCCAAAATCCACGACCTGACCTGCTGGTCCCATGCTGAACCAAGGGAAAAATACTTGAAGAAATTCGCTTTTATATTCTGGATCGTCATTCTCGTTCCGTTGAATACGGGAGCCGATATCATCTTTTTTAAAGATGGGATGAAAACCGTCTGCAATGATAGAGCCTGGGAGGAGGACGGAGAAATCAAATGTGAGTATAATGGCGCGATTCTGATTTATCAAAAAAAAGATGTGATACGGATCGAGAAAATAAGAATCGAAAAACAAACTGAAAGCCGTCCTGACAAAATTCAGGCACCCATCAAAGCAACTGCAAAACAGGTGACAGTGGCTCCTGAGATCAAACAGCCCGCTGCCCCCCAGAAGAAGCCGTTCGCCCAAAAGGAATCCAAAATCGTCTCAAAAAAACCCGATATTTCTAAAACAAAGGGATTGGAATTCTATAACCCCAGACGCCCGCAAAAGTACTGGACCAGTGCAACTTCCAAACACCATATTTTTAAAGAAGCCATCGCAACGCTGGCGAAACAGTATGATCGCTCTCCGGAATGGATTCAACATCATATGGGAGAAACCAATGACCTTGATGAAATCCACCAAAATTTACGGAAAAGCAAATTAAATGCACCGGTGGAGCTACAGGAGGCTGACGAAGAAAAGATACCTGAGACCCTTTTCTACAACCCGCGAAGACCACTGAAATACTGGACGAGCGCTAACTCAAAACACAATACATTCAAAGAAGCAATCGCCGCCCTGGCCAAAGTCTACGAGCGTTCGCCGGAATGGGTCCAACAATATATGGGAACCACCAACAACCTTAGTGAAATTCATCGAAATTTGGCAAACCATAAGGGGGTTGAAACTTCACAGTAAATTCAAGCGTCTGGAGGCCACTGCGACAATGGGTCGGGCACAGAGTTTGATCAACGCAGGTAATCAGGTAAACTGCCGTCATTCCTGAATACCGTCTGAAACAATAACACTTTATTGCTATACGCTGTCATTATTCCTTATATTGACAATTCAGCAATTTTCTTGTACGATTTAATCCAATTATATTGTAATTTAGACTATTTATATTACCTGTAGTTACCGCCTCGCAAAGCAGCTTCGGTGCTTTGCGAGTTTTTCGAAAGGCCCGGTTCCTATGATTTCAATCAGTCGCGATGTTGTTGCACTTATCCGAATATTTACCAGCTGTTTGACAGCCGTTTTTTTGATTTTCTTCATTTCCTCGCTATCCGGGGAGGACTTGATTAAAAACAACAGCTCCATTGAAGATCTGGATAGAATCCTTTCTGAAATTACGCTTGAATTGGAAAGTGGTATCGAAAACAGAATTAAACAACTGGGAGAAGTGCCCGCCATTAATCCCTATAAAAAATTTTACTGCGCCGAATTTGCAAAAGAGATTCATGCAGTTTCATATTTAACAGAAAAACAAAAAATTTTGTTCGATTCATTTAATGTCCGTGACTTTGAAATAAAATCAAAGCGCCTGGTAGCATATTCAGAAAATGCCAATATACAAGCCCTGATGAATGAGCTGGAAATTGTAAAAAGAGAGCTGAAAAACTCTGTCAATTTGATTGATAAAAAACGCAAAAAACTCGTGCGTCAAAGGACAGCCTATATTATCCTCTTTTTCGTACTCTGGATCGTGATCTATTTCTATTACAGCCGCGGCTTTATCAGGCGATAACTCTACAATTAATCAGAATTTTTCACCATGTATCAGTCATTTTATAACTTAAAAATTAAGCCATTCCAAATCACAACGGACCCAAAATTTCTATGGCTCGGTGAAAAACATAAAGAAGCCCTGGCGACGCTTAAATACGGTATTTTGGAAAACAAAGGCTTTCTGTTGCTAACCGGCGATGTCGGAACCGGCAAAACCGTTTTAATCCACGGTCTGATGAAAATCATTGACGTTTCGGCAATTGTGGCCGCCATTCCGGACCCCGGGCTAAGCAGTATTGATTTTTTTAATTTTCTTTCCGAAGAGTTCAAGATGAACCGGCGCTTTGACAGCAAAGGCGCCTTTCTGATCCATTTAAAGCATTTCCTGTACAAAGCCTCGGAAAGCGGTAAGAAAGTCCTGTTGATCATTGACGAGGCCCAGCGACTCAACCACGAGCTCATCGAGCAGATAAGGCTTTTGTCAAACATCGAGCTGGAAAACCGCAAATTGATCAACATCTTTTTTGTCGGCCAAAGCGAATTCAACAAAATGTTGAGCGAAGAACGCAACAAAGCCGTCAGACAGCGAATAACGGTTAGCTACCATATTGATCCCCTGACCGAGCAGGAGACGCGCGAATACATCAACCATCGCCTCAAAGTTGCCGGAGGCAGCCGAGAACTTTTTAAACCGGAAGCGGTGCGAAAAGTCTATGCATTTTCCCACGGATATCCGCGCCTGGTTAATATCATTTGTGATCACGCACTGCTGACCGGATATTCCAGTGGGAAAAAAACCATCGATGCCGGGGTGATCAAGGAATGTGAAAAAGAGCTTAAAATCCCCATCCATGACACGAACAAAGAAAGAAATGATCTGGAATATTTTGAACTCAAAGAAAGCCCCTTCTCCGTGCTTCAAAACCAATCTACGGGCAAACGAATCGGATATTTCGCCGTTATTTTTTTACTGCTCGCGTTTACCGGTTATTTTTTATTCAATCTGCAATTAAAAGACTCACCCCGCTGGAAAATAGAGGACATCGCCCCCCAATCCTATGATTCTCCGGCCTTAAAAGCCAAAGAAGCTTTCGTCCCCGGGGTGGTTGGTGAAAATGAAATTAAAAAAGATTTGCCGATCGTAAACCGGTTTGATGACCAGGCCATGGAGGGCAAGGATTCTTCGAAGCCCGGCCAGACGACAATCGCAAGCCAAAAAACTGAATTATCAGCCGAGCCGCAAGTCAGACCTTTTCCGGATCGGAAAATGGTGATTTACTTCAAGCACAACTCAAATGATCTTCCAGATCGGGCTTATGATATGCTGGATCGCATTGCTGATTTTATGGTCCACAATCCGGAAACCAAGATCAATATCAACGGCTATACGGATTCATCCGGAGCCTACAGTTATAATGTCAGCGTTTCTCAGTTCAGAGCGAATATGGTCAAAGGTTACCTGGTGGGCAAAGGGGTTCACCCGCTCAAAATAAAAGCGCTGGGCTTAGGCCCTGAAAATCCGATTGCCAGCAACGAAACGGACAAAGGCAGACAAACGAACCGCCGGGTTGAAATTGAGCTCAATATTGATAACCCGTAGCCCGGATCCTCCACATAGCAATAACCAGTTTAAGACTGTTCCCTTCAAATTACTTGCCGAATCCAAACTTGCTCTTTAATAACTTCAATGTCGCTGCACTCACCTCAAGACTATTGATCTCCTCGGCGGAAACCCAGCGCGCCTCGACCGCATCATCCCCCGGTGACGGCTCCCCCATGACATAATCTGCTGCCAGATCGACAATCACGTAATGAAACCGTACCTTTCCGCCCTCATCACGATCAATAACGTCAAAGGTATAAATCGGTTTTGCGGCCCGAATTTTAATACCGGTTTCTTCCAGTATTTCTCTTTCGGCAGCTTCTCGAAGCGTTTCGCCGATCTCCACACTCCCGCCGGGGATGGCCCAGAGATCTTCTGCGGGCGGCTGCCCTCTGCGGACCAATAAAACACACTCATCCTTGAATACCACGGCGCCCACAGCCACCCGTGGATTACTGGGATAATCATTTTTAT
>CBDUUO010000166.1:0-6514 GCA_965370395.1 uncultured bacterium | reverse complement strand
AAAAAGACTCAAAAAACTGCCCGTATCGGAACGTTAATATGACAAACGCTCTACGCAGATTTCACAGATATAGATAAGGATTCATGCTCAGCTGTGATGCAAACATGGAAATAATCTGCGTTAATCTGCGAAATCTGCGGATCCTTTTTAGGTTGTTAAGGAGATTTTTCGATGAGCGAATTGGGAGAGAGGTTGATCCAGTTAAGGGCCAAAAGTAAGTTGAGCTTAAAAGAAATATGCGAAAAGGCCGGTATTCCGCCCTCAAGATTGGTGGAGCTTGAACGGGGGGTGAGAATACCGACATCCGGTCAAATTGAGCATCTCGAAAATTTTTATGGTGTTAATTCAGGCGAGCTTGCCGAACTGGCTAAATCAACCGATGCAGCGCAATGGTAAAAAGCAGAAAGTTAACCGTTCTTATCTTTCCGTCCCGCAATTTTTAGTAGGAATTTCCGCGATTTGTGGTATAATTAAGGGACAAGTTAGGGGCTTCGCCCCAATTGGGATGGTGGAATGCTGGAATATTGGAAAAATGGGTCTTGACCTCAGGATAGGAGAGGATACTGCCATATTGGGTAAATGGCAAAATTAGGCTGGACGATAAAGTTTAAAATGGATAATATCCTTTGAAAACCCACTATTCCATCGTTCCAAAATTCCATTATTCCCTGGCCCAGACCTTATTTACAGAAATTGCATACAGAGACTCAAGCTTCGCAATTCTAAACCGAACCAAGCGCTAACCGGACACATCGCACCAGGGCGGGCCATGATTGAGGCAAAAACTCATTCATCAAAAAATACTCTGTATTTTCATTTAGTTGTAGAAATTCCGAGACGTTAATTGAATACCGTGTTTTGGAGCATATTCAATGAAATATGATTGGGAATTCGGCGAGCGAATACAGTGCAGCACGGCTGAAAAGAAAGAATGTATGGCACTGGTCGCTGAGATCGTTTCCATGGCCAACACGGCCAAACGCAACGGACTGCTTTCCCTGGTGAAGGAAGCGGAAGAAACGTCTCATTTCCTCTTACGCAAAGGGCTTCAACTGGTCCTGGAGGGAGTCAATCCCCAGATGGTAAAAACAACCCTCCAGTACTACATCCTGTCCGGCAAATACCACGGCAAGGAACTTTTAAGGCGCTGCATCATAATGGAAGGGGTTTTAGCCATCCAAAACGGCGTCAACCCCACTATTATTAAAGAGTTGCTGGTATCTTTATTCGGCGAAGGCAGTTATGAGGCCTATGAAAACGAATACGGTGACAGGAAAAATGACCGGTTAAAGGCCTTTTTTAAAAAAATTGAAAACTCCCGGGCCGCCACGCCCTTAAGTTCCAAACTGGGGCATACCATTATGCAACTCAATGATCAGTCCATCCAACAATGTCTCAAAGAGATCAGCACCGTCGACCTGGCCCGGGCGCTCAAGGGTATCGAAGGCGAAGCCCAGATCAAGGTGTTTAAAAATTTGCCGAAACGCTCCGCGGCCATCTTACAGGAAACCGTAGAACACCTGGATTTAATGCGGGAATCCGAAATGAACGAATCCCAGGAGAAAGTGCTTCTGGTTATTTCCGGCCTGGAAGATCGTGGTGAAATTCTGGTATCAAATTGATTTTCGGCAGCCTCCATGTTCCATAACAAACACACGCTTTAAATAAATGAAGGATCTCAACGGCCGAATTTAAGCCGGACCGCGCCCGTCAATTCCCGCATCTCGTATTTTCCCGGTCATTAAAATATAAAGGCGATTTCAATGACAGAATCAAGTCTCCTGATTATTCACCAGGGGGCCCTGGGCGATGTGGTCTTAACGTTTCCGGCCATCATCGGGCTACGCAAAAAATTTAGCCGCATCGATGTGCTCAGCCAGCGTCAGCCGGGCAAACTGGCCGCGCACCTGGGACTGGTAGAAAAATGGTACCCCCTGGAAGCGGCCTGTTTTGCAACCCTTTTTTCTGATCAGATCGACGGGAAAATCAAAGATCTCATCTGCCGTTATACAACCATACTTGTTTTTTCATTCTCTTGCGACCTTAAAAAATCCATAAGTCAAATTACCGACAGTCAATGCTTTCAGATACCGCCCAGACCGCCGGCACAGGATAAAATCCATGTGGCCGAATTTTTGTTTAAAAACCTCATCGATTGCGGACTGCTCGAAACCGCTGATTCAAATTACGAGATTTTCACCTTGCAAAGGAAGCAAAACCAAAGGACGGGCAGACCGATCGACGCCTCAAAAATCATCATCCACCCGGGCTCCGGCAGCATTCGCAAACGCTGGCCCCTGGCACAATTTTTAAAACTGGCCGATGTCCTTAAAAAAAGGGGATTACGGCCGCAATTTATATGCGGGCCGGCAGAGTCGGATCTGATGGATAAATTGCAGAATCAAAATCGAAACGTTCGAAATTTAAGTGAACTGACCGAGCTTGTTGATTTGCTTCAATCCGCAGGGGGATATGTGGGCAACGATTCCGGTGTCAGCCACCTGGCGGCTTTTTTAGGGTTGCCGACCGCCGTCATTTTCGGCCCCGCCGATCCGATCCGCTGGAAACCGGTGGGGCCCAGCGTTGCAATTGTCCACCCCGAGCTGGACTGCAGTCCGTGCTTTGAAATCGAATCTGAAAACTGCTCAGAACCCAGATGCCTGACAGATGCATCCCTGGAATCGGTCCTCAAAGCTTTGGATCATGTGTATTAAAGATATTGGGCTAAATCTTTTCCAGGACATAATTGCGGGTGCCCAGCTTGATCTCTTCCGCATAGTCGAGTTGAATCTCCCAGTCGACTTTGGGATAGAGGCCTTTGAATTTGTCTTCACCGGGGCCCGTGTTTTCTTTCAGACAGCTTCCCGGCAGCGCTTTTTCCTGATTGACCAGATCCACTGAAGCCTGATCAATAGCCACCGGATCGGTGGAGGCCACCACCCCGATATCGCACACAATGGGGGCATCGTTAAACGGCGCACAGTCGCAGGATGGCGACACATCGGTGATAAAATTGACAAATAGCGCCCTTCCTTTTTTGCCCTTTAACACACCGCAGGTATATTCAACCATCTTTTCTAAAAATAACGGCACGGACTCATTCCACTGAATTTTAACGGCCTCATTGGGACACACGATGACACATTCGCCGCAGCCGATACATTTATCGTCGTTGATATGGGCCTTGTCTTCAACCAGCGCTATGGCTTTGACCGGACAATGCTCAACACACTCGCCACAGCCAACGCAATCTTTTACTTTGACTTTGGGCGCCACATCGGCATGCTGGGCCATCTTGCCTTTGCGGGATGCGCAGCCCATGCCCACGTTTTTCAGAGTACCGGCAAAGCCGGAAAATTCATGGCCTTTAAAATGCGCCACTGAAATCAGCGAATCAGCCTGTATGATTTCCGTTCCGATATAGGTCCTTTTAAAGTGCTTTTTATTGACAATCACCGCCGTCTCACTTTTGCCGCGCAATCCATCGGCAATAATGACCGGTGCATCCACCACCGAATAGGCAAATCCGTTCTGGACGGCAGTCACCAGATGCCGGGGGGCATCGCTGCGGTTTCCGGCGTAGAGCGTATTGGCATCGGTTAAAAATGGAACCCCGCCGGCTTCCCTGGTGCACTCGATAACTTTACGGATAAAGACAGGGCGGATATAGGCCGTATTTCCGATCTCTCCAAAATGAAGCTTAACCGCCGTCAGACCTCTCTTTTTGACGGCTTGGTCAAGTCCGGCGGATTCCAGCAATTTCCCCAGCTTATCAACAAAGTTCTCCTTGTATTTTGCCCTCATATCGATAAAATAAACGGTACTTGGCATGGTCTTCTCCTTGTAATAGAACCACCGTCTATAGTGTGGTTGCTTTAGGTTGTCAACCTTAAGAATCGCGGATAGAAGCCGCTCCCACCAGCCACGATCAAGATAAGAAACTAATGAAGCTGTCATCAAAGCTAGCTGTTTTAGACCGGATATACGCCATCTATGACGAATTTGCGGCTTCGCTGGATTTGGCCTGCAAAAAATACTGCGCCTACTGCTGCACCACCGGTGTTACCCTGACCACGGTTGAGGGATACAAAATAATTAAGCAGCTGGAATCAGAAGGAGGTGCGGGGTGGATCGAAAAAATTGAGCAGGCATCTAAACAGCCCCATTTCCAGCTCAAAATTACCACCAATCAGTTCGCCAATATGTGCGCCGAAGGGATTGAGCCTCCGACAGAAGAAAATACCGGGTGGAATTTGTGTCCCTTTCTAACCGATGACCTGTGCCCCCTTTACACTGCCCGCCCATTTGGCTGCCGCTGCCTGGTATCGCGCCATGATTGCGGGAAAGAAGGCTACGCCGATATGGATGACTTCGTGCTTTCGGTCAACACCCTCTTTTTGCAAACCATTGAACATATGGATGCTAACGGCTGTACCGGAAATATGCTGGATATGCTGGGGGTCATGGCCGTAAAAGAGAATCGGCAGGCCTATGCAGACAGTAAATTGGAATGCCCGTCTGCGGGACTGATTGCAAATCAGCCGCTTAAGGTTTTAATGATCCCGCCGGAACACCGCACCAGAATGGAACCCATCCTGAACTCCCTGCGAGAAATTCGCATTTAATTATATTAGGGTTCGGGGATTTTTACCGTCATGCCCGCGCAGGCGGGCATCCAGCTTTTTCAGCAAAACATTTCTGGATTCCCGCCTCCGCGGGAATGACAGGCTTGAAACGAAAAAACTTCCCATTCTCTGAATTATATTCACCGCAGAGATCGCAGAGATTAAATTTTCCTAAAAGTGACCCCGGACAATATCAGCAGCAGCAAGATTTTATTGCCAAGTGGATATAAAAAAATTAAACCAGCCCGGAGGGCTTGGGTTTATTTCTTTTCGGCCTCTCACCGAAAAGAAATAAGATAAATAACCCTCTGCGCTCTCTGCGCCTCTGTGTGAGATATAAATAAAACGGCCTACGCCTTAACCTGAAAAAACGACTCATCAAACTCGGGCCTGTCTTTGTAACGGCTGAGCAAAAAGCCCGGCAGCTGATCCATGTTCTCAAACAACCCCGGATCCGCATCGATGCCGGCTTTGTGAAGTGCCTTAAGCATGGAACCGGGTGAAGGTGGACACCCCTTGACCGCAATCCGTTCCCGGATGTCCGGATTGTCCTTATGCGCCTGATACATGCATTTGCCCAGCAGAATCGTCTTTTTCATGCCGGGTGTGGGCTGCATGTATTTGCCGGTCAGAATCTCGATCTCATCCCAGGGTTCACCCTTCCAGGCGTAACGGATGGCTGCCAGCATGACACCGTTTATCAGGGAGCAGTAAGTACACATGGAGAGGTCGTGTTTGCGGTAAAACACACCTTTAAGCCCCTGCCTGGCTAACGGCAGCGGCATCATGCCGTCGTCGGTTTCGCTGTAGAGAAAGTCGTATTCGTGGAATTTACTGAGGCCTTCGATGTCCTCACCCCGGATCTCGATATCAGAAAGATCAAGGGATCGCTGACGCTTGCGGGCGGCATGCACCAGATGGGGGACATTCTGCGGTTCATGGCCGAGTAGTTTCGCCCCTACCAGATCGGCCGAAAGCACATCGGCTGACGCCACCAGCAGGTTGCTGCGGTGCATACGGCCATCCGGACCGGGCCCCCGCTCGTTGGTATAAATCCCATCTTGAAGGGTCAGCATGGGCGGCATCCTGTCGGCCAGCTTCGCCACCCAGAAATGGAGGTCTTTGCCCGGCGTCATAGTGTGGCATCGTTTGCGGGAGGGAATATCGATGGTGCCCTTCAAGTTTTTAATACCCAGACTCACCACCGTCTGGTTGTGGGCTTTCATCACCGGCAGATCGACGACAAAGTCGCTGTTTAAAATATCGGTGTTAAAGTTCAGCTCGACACCATCGCCCAGGTCTACTTTTTCAAATGGCCTTTCAAAAACATTGATGAACTTGATGCCGTACTTTTGTTTTAAGACACCGTATCCCAGGGTCTCAAAGGCGTGGGCCGGGGTTGCGGTGTCTTTGGGATTCATGGTGACGGTGCCCTCCCCGATGGTGATATCATCTATGCCGCGTTCTTTGAGCAAAATGATGATATCTTCCACAATGCGGGAGGTGGTAATCACCCCCCACTTGGGAAAGGCAACGGCACGGGTCCAGAATACGATGTTGGGCTTGATGAAAACCCTGGCCTTGGCCGGCATAGGGTCCAGACCACCGGATAATTCGACGGCTTTGCGAACCGATACGGTCGGTTTTTCATAACGCACCACCGCAACCTTATAGTTCTTCATTAATACACCCCGAAATGAAGGTTTCTGGTTTCAGTGTTCAGGTGTCAGTTCCCGGGTTCTGGGTTCAGAGGTTCAACGTTCGCATATTAGGTTTAAGGCAAATCATCTTTTTGTTTAATTGGTTTGATTGATGAAACTGTTTTATTGGTTTTATTGGTTTAATTACTCCGCCCTGAAAAATAGCCATAACAGGGTTGGGTAGTATAA
>CBDUUO010000165.1:0-6555 GCA_965370395.1 uncultured bacterium | reverse complement strand
ATGGTAATTGGAACCGGAATAATCACTTTTAGATTACATGATTGCCGCTCTCTGAAAGGGAAGCGAAAAGTTATTAAATCGATTATCAGCCGGCTGCGCAACAACTTTAATGCATCGGTGGCGGAAATCGGGTCCAACGACGTTCACCAGCGAGCTGAAATTGGTTTTTCACTGGTTGGCAATGATCAAGCCATCATCAATTCAAAAATAGATAAGATGGTAAATCTGGCCGAAGATCTCGGCCTTGCGGAAATTATCGATACTGAAATGGAAATTATTCATTTATGATTCCATTTGCACGATCAGACAGGGTCAGCGGTTTAATCCAGAAAGCCCTGTCCGAAATATTGAAAAGAGATATCGGGGATCCACGCCTGAAAATGGCCACCATTACGGAGGTCAAAGTTTCGCGTAATTTAAAGCTGGCGCGAATATACTTTACGACTCCTGACGGCAAGCAGAAAAAGGATGCGGCCATTAAAGGTTTTAACAGTGCCCGTGGATTTATTAAACGGGTCCTGGCACATGAAATTGGCCTCAAGTACATGCCGGATATAAAATTTTTTTATGATGACTCGTTGGATTACGGTGGGCATATTGACGAGTTGATCAAGTCAACCAAAATTGAAAATGGATCAGATCATTCAACATATTAAAGGCTGTCAACACATTCTGATAGCTTCGCATGCCGAACCCGATGGGGACTCCGTGGGCTCTCTTGTGGCATTGGGATTGGCACTGGCCAAGCTGGATAAAAAAATAACCCTGCTTAATGCAAGCCCCATTCCGGCCGTTTACCGATTTCTTCCCGGTGCTGACCGAATCGTACGGCAGATCAAAAACGCCGACACATATGACCTGGCGATTGTACTTGATTGCGGTAATATCGCCAGAATCGGAGAGGCCAGCGCTGAGGTCGGCAAGATACCGATCCTCATTAACATCGATCATCACGTTTCAAACACCGGCTTTGGGCATATCCAACTCATCGACCCCACCGCCTGTGCCACAGCCGAAATCGTTTATCGGTTGATCAACGCGCTGGAGATCCCATTTGACAAAGCCATTGCGACTTCAATTTATACTGCAATTTTAACGGATACCGGCTCGTTTCGTTTTTTAAATACAAACCCGGCAGCTTTTGCCATCAGCAGGGCGATGACAGATGCCGGCGCGGAGCCCCACAGTGTGGCGCAACACGTATTTGGAACCTATTCCCTGGGCCGCATCAAGCTGTTAAATATGGCGCTGAACTCGATCGAAATTTCAGACAATGGCAAATTGTCGATGATGACCGTAACCCGAAGTATGCTGAATACAACCGAGACAAACTCGGAAGATTTAGATGGTATGATCAATTATGCGCGGCGGATTGAGGACGTGAAAGTCGCCGCACTCATCCATGAAATAAAAAATGGGGCCGGCAAATTCAGCAATATGAACCGCTACCACGTCAGCCTGCGATCCGACAGCAGTGTGGATGTAGCCAAAATCGCCAGTAAATTTGGCGGCGGCGGACACACCAGCGCCGCCGGATTTCAGATTGAATCAACGCTAATGGCGTTGAAAACAAAAATCATTGAATTGGCTGAAGATTTGTAAATCGGATGCGTTCATCATCGGGTACCAAAAAGCAGCTGGTAAAGAACCGGCAGGAATTAAGCGGGATTATCGTTGTCGATAAACCCCAAAATATCACCTCTGCCAAGGTTGTCGCCGATGTGAAACGCCTGTTAGATGCGAGAAAAGTCGGCCATGCCGGCACCCTGGATCCCTTTGCCGAAGGGGTCCTGGTATGCTGCATAAATGATGCAACTCGATTGGCCCGGTTTCTGCTGGTTGGCAATAAAACTTACGACGCAACCCTTAAACTGGGGATTGAAACCGATACCCAGGATATGACCGGAACCGTTACCGCCGTCAAACCGGTCATGGACTGGCCGGAAGATACGATAAAATCTGCGGTTAAAAAATTTGAAGGACAGATTGAACAACAGCCGCCGGTCTTTTCGGCTTTAAAACACAAAGGAACACCACTATATAAGTTGGCTCGAAAGGGCACACCGGTTCAAAAGCCGGCCAGACGGGTCCATATTTTAAAAATTAAAATTCTTGAAGTAAAGCTGCCGCTGGTTCATTTTGAAGTCTCATGTTCTGCCGGAACCTATATCCGCACCCTGTGCTCTGACATTGGACAGCAGCTGGGATGTGGTGGCCATCTCCTGGCACTCAAGCGCACGGAAAGCAGCGGCTTTAAAATTCAACAGGCAATTTCACTGTCGCGATTGGAAAAGCGGCTTCTGACAGGTGACAGTAAACGGTATCTAATCAGCATGACCGATGCTCTTGGGGACATGCCGACTGGCATTGCCGGTCAAAATTTGATGAGAAAGATCAGACACGGCCAAAACATAACCAAAACGGATTTGGATTTCGGCCGGTTGCCAGAAAGATTTAAAAAGCAAGATACGAACATAAAAATTGTAGATGCCAACAATGCTTTGCTGGCGGTGTTAACTTATGAAAAAAACCGAGATAAATTCGCATACGCCTGTGTATTGAAAAATATCTTGCCATAAAAAGCGCAAAAATAATTATTAAGAGGCTACGCTAATTATCAGAATAGGAGGCTGGAAAGTGGTTTTTGACACGGAAGACAAAAAGAAACTGATTGACCGATTTAAGCTTCATGAAACCGATACCGGATCGCCCGAAGTTCAGGTCGGATTATTGACCTATCGTATTTCCTCCCTCACCGAGCATTTAAAAGCTCACAAAAAAGATCATCATTCCCGCAGGGGATTGCTGATGCTCGTGGGCAGACGCCGCCGACTGCTGAACTATGTGAAGCACAAAGACGTCAATCGCTATCGGACCATAATTGACACGTTAGGGTTGAAACGGTAGCCTGCCGATCGGGCTCACCCCTTGCGTCTCAATAATCAGTGGTTCCAGCGGTGCAATTGTTGTTGTTGCTGATAGGCACAGCGATGCCGGATGAAACAAACGCTGTCCGAAGCCCGATCCTTTTCGGGTTTTGATAGACATACAAAATTTAACGCCTGGTCTTTCTATGATCGCCGGTTTGAAATGCGAACTTCATTATGGATGAAAAAAGATTTGGCGTTACTTCAATTTAGGAGAAAACATGGAAATTTTACTTAAAGAAGAAATCGGGGACCGAACGCTGAGTATCCAGGCCGACAAATTGGCCAAACAGGCATCAGGTTCAGTGGTGGTTCAATATGGAGATACCATTGTACTTGTGACCGTTGTGGCCGCCCATGATGAAAGGGACTTGGATTTTTTACCTCTGACCGTAGAATATCAAGAAAAAATTTATGCTGCCGGACGAATCCCCGGAAACTATTTCCGTCGAGAAATCGGTCGGCCCAGTGAAAAAGAAACGTTAACCGCCCGTCTGATCGACCGGCCCATTCGGCCCCTGTTTCCAAAAGAGTGGCGCTATGAAATTCAGGTGATAGCTACCGTGTTGTCCATGGACCAGGAAAATGACCCGGATACCCTGGCAATGATCGGCGCCTCGACAGCTCTGGAAATTTCCGACATCCCGTTTGCCGGGCCGATTGCCTGCGTGCGGGTGGGTCGGATTAACGGCCAGTTGAAGATTAATCCGCCATCTTCGGAATTAGAAGGTAGCGATATCAATATCATCGTTGCCGGTTCCAAGACCGGCGTCGTGATGGTAGAGGGCGGCAGCGACGTGGTCAGCGAAGCCGATATGCTGGAAGCCATATTTTTTGGCCACCGGGAAATGCAGCCGCTAATTGATCTTCAGCTAAAATTGAAGGAATCCAATGGCGTGCCGAAACGGCCGTTTACCCCGCCGGAAAAAGAACCGCAGCTGGTCAATACCTTAAATGCCGAGGCTTCCGGTCGGATGCGTGAAACCATTCTCATTCCTGAGAAAAAAAGTCGCCAGAGTGCAGTGCGTAAGCTCAAGGCCGAAATATTTGAGAAGCTGGGCGAAGACTATAGCGACCGCAAGGCAGAAGTTTACGATATTCTTAAAGATATCCAGAAACAGATCAGCCGGGATCTTATTTTAAAAGAAAACCGTCGGATTGATAATCGTAAATTTGACGAAATCCGGCCGATAACCTGTGAAGCGGGCTTACTGCCCCGACCCCACGGCAGCGCGCTTTTTACCCGGGGTGAAACCCAGGTCCTCGGAGTCTTGACCCTGGGCTCCGGACAGGACGAGCAACGCGTCGAGACCCTTTACGGTGAGGAATTCAGACCCTTTATGCTTCATTATAATTTTCCACCGTATTCTGTGGGCGAAACCAGACGCATTGTCGGCCCATCGCGTCGCGATATCGGACATGGCGGGCTGTCCACCCGGGCCATTGAAAAAATTTTGCCGGATAAGGAAGCATTCGATTACACTATTCGACTGGTTTCTGAGGTCCTGGAATCCAACGGTTCTTCATCTATGGGCACCGTTTGCTCATGCTGTATGGCGCTGATGGACGGCGGGGTTCCCATAAAAGCCCCGGTGGCCGGTATTGCGATGGGCCTGGTAAAAGAAGAAGATCAGGTGGTTATTCTTTCAGATATTCTTGGGGATGAAGATCAGAGCGGTGATATGGATTTCAAGGTCACCGGCACCGAAGATGGAATCACCGCCCTTCAAATGGATATCAAAATCCATGAGCTTTCCCGCGACATCATGGAACGCGCTTTGGAGCAGGCCCGTACGGGTAGGATTTTTATCCTCAATAAAATGCTGGAAACCATCAGGGAACCGCGCAAAGAAATCTCACCCTATGCACCCACGATCAGTACAATCAAAATCAATCCAGATAAAATCCGCGAGATCATCGGACCGGGAGGCAAAGTAATTCGAGGGATTCAAAGCGAAACCAATACCAGCGTTGAAATCGATGATTCCGGTCTGGTTAAAATTGCCGCCTACTCAAAAGAGGAAGCCGATGCCGCCCTTAAAATGGTAAAAGACCTCACTCAGGAACCGGAAATCGGTGCCATCTATGAGGGTAAAGTGGTCAAAATTACAGATTTTGGCGCATTTGTGCAAATTCTGCCCGGCACAGACGGCCTGGTTCATATTTCCCAGCTTGCCAAGCAGCGCATAACCAAAGTATCCGATGTCGTTAAAGAAGGCGACACGCTCAAAGTTAAAGTTTTAGAAATCAGCCGGGAAGGCAAAATTCGGCTCAGCCATAAAGCGGTCCTGGAAGAAAAGCATGAACGCTCAAAATGATAAAACCGTTTTGAAAAACGGTATCCGAATTTTAACCCGAAAAATGCCTCATACCCGTTCGGTGTCCATGGGGGTCTGGGTCAATGCCGGTGCCCGTGATGAAAACCCGGCTGAAAGCGGGCTTTCGCATTTTATCGAGCATATGATTTTTAAAGGCACCCGGCAACGATCCGCCTATCAAATTGCCAAAGAATTCGACGCCATCGGCGGCCACACCAATGCGTTTACGACCATGGAAAACACCTGCTATCATGCCAAGGTGATGGACACCCATACCGATACCATGGTCGAAATCCTCTCGGATATCTTTTTAAATTCTGTCTTTGACCCCCGGGAAATCGAAAAAGAACGCCCGGTCATACTGCAGGAAATCAGAATGGTCGATGAAAGCCCGGATGAATATGTCCACCTGCTTTCGGGAAAAAATTTTTGGGGTAACAACCCCCTGGGGCGTTCGATTCTGGGCAGTCCCGAAAATATTATCCGGTTTGACGCCGATTTGATAAAAACATATTTTCATCGCCTGTATCAACCCGATAGAATTGTAATTTCGGTCGCCGGCAACATAACGCATAGCGGTATGATCGACCGGATGGGACCGGCATTCGAATCCATCAAACCGGGTAATGGAATCGCCGAACGTATCACCCCGCAAAGTCGATCGCTTGTCGATCTGAACGATAAGGATCTGGAACAGGTTCACATTTGCCTGGGGACTCTGGGATTGTCGATAACCGATCCCCGTCGCTATGCATACTCCCTGCTGAGCACGATCCTGGGCGGCAACATGAGCTCACGGCTTTTTCAGGAAATCAGAGAAAAAAGAGGGTTGGCCTATACGGTATATTCCTTCATTACATCCCATGTGGATACCGGCATGTTCGGCATTTACCTGGCGGTTGATCCCACCCGGGCCCTCGAGGCCACAGATCTGGTTCTGAATGAAATAGACAAACTTGGCGCTGAGCCTGTGACCGCAGCCGAACTTCAAGGCGCCATCGAATACACCAAGGGCAGTCTGCTGCTGGCATCTGAGAGCAATAATAATCAGATGGTCCGCAGTGCCCAAAATGAGATTCATTTTAATCGCATCATCAGTCTGCCGGAAGTCATAAAAAAGATAGAATCGGTTACCGCAGCGGAAATTTTAGAAATTTCCAAAAGCCTATTCGAAAACAACAAAATGAGTTTGACCCTGCTGGGCCCGGTTAAAAACAAGAAGCCCTTTGAAGATATCCTGTCCATCTAACTCAACGGTTCAGGGGCGCAGGGTCATAATCTCGACGTTAAATCGAGGTGTCGGGTGTCAG
>CBDUUO010000164.1:0-6580 GCA_965370395.1 uncultured bacterium | reverse complement strand
CTTTTACTGAATATGGCCTCCATCGGCATCTTGATGAATATCAGTGCATCAAAAAAGCATTGAGCTATTCGTTATTTGTTAATTGTTATTCGAAAGCTTGCATAAAAGCAGGTGCTGGAAATCCAATAGCCAACAACAAATAACGAATAACACGCGAAGGGCTGGAGAAATGGGCGATAACATACCAAATATTAGAGAAAAAAAAGCCCTGCGCATCGTGATTGCCGGCGGCGGCACCGGCGGCCATTTGTTTCCGGGGCTGGCGATCGCCCAGGAATTTATGACGCGAAATGAACGCAACACCGTACTTTTTGTCAGTACGGGTAACCCTCTGGAGCGATCGGTGCTCAACGAAACGAATTTTAAACTTGCAACCATTACCGCGGAAGGAATCAAAGGCCGCGGCTTATGGAATCAGGCGAAATCGGCACTGAAAATACCCCGAGGGGTTATCGAATCGGTCCGGATCTTAAAAGGTTATAAACCGGACTTGACCGTGAGTCTTGGCAGTTACTCTGCAGGACCTGTGGTGGTGAGCGCCTGGCTTCTGGGCACCAAGATTGTGCTGCATGAACAGAATATTTTACCCGGGATTACCAACCGGATTTTGGCGCGCTTTGCAGATCGAATTTACGTATCGTTTGATGATACCCAAGCGCGCTTTGATCCGCATAAAATCAGGATCACGGGCAATCCGGTGCGCAAAGAGCTTTTGAATAGTCATGATGGTAACGGCGATGATGTCGCCTCCGGTTCAAAATCGTTTTGCGTGCTGATCATCGGCGGAAGCCAGGGCGCACACAGCATCAACATGACCGTTGTTGAAGCCCTGAGCCATTTAACCCAAAAAGAGGATCTGTACTTTATTCACCAGACCGGTGCGGCCGACGAACAGGTGGTAAAGGAGGCCTATCAACACAGCAATGTCCAGGCCAGAGTTCAAGCATTTTTCAGGCATATGGCCCCGCTGTATAAACAGGCCAATCTGATTATATGCCGGGCCGGTGCCACAACAGTGGCCGAGGTGACGGCTATGGGAAAAGCGGTGATTTTTATCCCCTTCCCTTTTGCAGCGGATAACCATCAGGCGCTAAATGCCGATACGCTGGCCAGGGAAGGCGCCGCGGAAATGATACTGGAAAAAGATCTCAGCGCCAGGGACCTGGGGCAAAAAATCGAATATTATGCATCGCACCCGCAAGCGCTTGCTGCCATGGCAGCAAAGGCCGCTCAACTGGGTCATCCGGATGCGGCTAAGCGGATCGTGGATGATTGCTATGAATTGGTTAAATCGTCAAATAGTTGATTGGTTAAATGGGGAAAAATGTCAGCTTTAAAGGCTTCAGTGTTCAAAGTTTAGGTTTCAGGTGTCGGGTGTCAGGTGTCAGAATTGACAGGCTGAAACCTGAACACTGACACCTGAAACCTTGTGTTTCTTAACATTTAAATAGCATCGAAACCGTGCTGTGAACATAGAGACTTAAATTGGAAAGCCCGTGTATTTAAAAAAATACCATATTCATTTTGTCGGCATCGGTGGTATCGGCATGAGCGGAATCGCTGAATTGCTGCTGAATCTGGGCTACAAGGTGTCGGGCTCGGATGTAAAAAGCTCCGATATTACCGATCGCCTCAAAGAGCTGGGCGGCGCCATATTTAAAGGTCACGCTGCCGAGAATATCAAAGGTGCCGACGTGGTGGTGGTTTCCTCGGCCATCGATCCGGACAACCCGGAAGTCCAGGCAACCGGGCAATCATCGATTCCGGTGATCCCGCGTGCTGAAATGCTGGCCGAGCTGATGCGCTTAAAATACAGCATCGCGATTGCCGGTGCCCATGGCAAAACATCCACCACCTCGATTGTGGCTTCGGTACTGGCCGAAGGCGGACTGGATCCCACGGTGGTAATCGGCGGAAAACTAAAAAGCATCGGCTCCAATGCCGTTCTCGGAGAAGGCGATTTTATCGTCGCCGAGGCGGATGAAAGCGACGGTTCTTTTTTAAAATTTTCACCCACCATTGCCGTGGTGACCAATATCGACAAAGAACACCTGGACTTCTATGCAGATCTGGCTGCCATCAAAACCGCTTTTTTAAACTTTCTGGATCGGATCCCGTTTTACGGTCTGGCGGTTTTATGCCTGGACAATGAACCAATTCAGGAACTGATCCCCCGGATGAAAAAGCGCTATACGACCTACGGAATGAGCTCCCAGGCCGATTTTCAGATCCGGGATGTCGAATTCGGACAGCAAAAAAGCCGCTTTAATATTTACCATCGCGGCAACAAAATGGGAATGATCGACCTGAATCTGCCCGGAATTCATAATGTCTATAACGCAACGGCCAGTATCGCTGTGGGGGTGGAGCTAAACATTGCCTTTGATCAGATTAAAAGGGCGCTGGAAACCGTTGAAGGGGTTCAACGCCGTTTGGAAATCAAAGGCGAGTCCAACGGAGTCACCGTCATCGATGACTACGGGCATCATCCCACTGAGATCAAGGTCACTTTGGAGACGATTGAAGAAAACTGGCCGAATCGACGCAAGGTGGTCGTATTTCAGCCCCACCGCTACAGTCGAACCCGGGCCCTGTTTGATGAGTTCAGCCGGGCGTTTTACCAATCGGATGTTCTGGTGGTGCTGCCGATATATGCCGCCAGCGAAAAGAAAATAGAAGGCGTGACCTCGCAAAATCTCTGCGAGGAAATTAAAGCCCATGGCCATAAAGAGGTTATACACGCTGATGGGTTTAAAGCTGCCCTTTCCCATTTAAAACAAATCCTGCAGCCCGGTGATGTGCTGCTGACGCTGGGCGCCGGAGATGTATGGAAAGTGGGCATGGAGGTTTTAAAAAAATTTTAAAAACCGGTTCAGGGTTCAAGGTTAAACGCGGAATAATGGAATAGTGGAACAATGGAATAGTGGGTTTTTATAAGGATATAATCGATTTTAAATTTTATCGTCAGGCAAAATTTTGCCATTTACCCAATATTGCAGTATTTCAAGACCCATTTTTCCAATATTCCAGTATTCCAGCATTCCAATTGGGGCGAAGCCCTAACTTGATGGGGTGATTTGTGTTCAAACGGAAAAAGCCACTCAAAAACTACCGCAAAGGCACTAAAAGGAAACGACAGTTTGCGTTTTTGCACCGTCTGGCTGTTGGTTTTTATGTCATGGCCGGTGTTGCCGGATTGATGGCCACAAGCTTTTTGTTCATTTTGGTTCACGATGTCATCACCCAGTGTGATTATTTCAAAGCGAAAAGCCTGAAAATAGAGGGTGTGCAGCGTTTGAGCCGAAATCAGATCATCGAAGCGGCCCGGGTGAAAAAAGGAATGAATGTTCTGGCCGTCAATCTCGCAATGGTCAGAAAGCGTTTGCTGGCGCACCCCTGGATTGCAGAGGCCGAGGTTCGGCGTGAGATCCCTGCCGGGCTTCATATCAAAGTTCAGGAGCATTCCCCGCTGGCAATTATCGATCTGGGTCGCAGATACCTCATAAATGATAAAGGCCAGATCTTTAAAGAATGGACCGATACGGATCCTGCCAATTTACCGCTGGTCAGTGGATTGGAACTAACCGATATCCGTATTCATGGCAAAACCGTCGTGACCGCCTCGCGGCGCCCGGCGAAAGGCTGGAATCCATCGCAAATGGAACGCCCCAACAACAGACCGTTTGAAGCGGTGATGCAGGTCCTGATGCTGGGCAAACAAACCCGCAGTATCCTGTCCAACCGGAATATCAAACAAATTCGGGTGGATCGGGAAATTGGTATTACCCTTGAGGTCTTTAAACAAATGAAAACCATTGTGCTGGGGTATCACAATTACCCGCTTAAATTCAACATGCTCAAAAATATACTAGCGTATGGCAGGCAAAAGCGAAGTTTTCCGGATTTCAATCGCATTGATCTCAACAATGTAAACCGCATTGTTGTCAATCCCGTCAGTAAGATCCCCCACAGGGGGGATCACAAGGAGGTATAAAATGCAGGGAGAGGTTATTGTCGGCCTTGATATCGGAACAACAAAAATATGTTCAGTCGTCGGCGAATTATCCGGCGATAAAACCAACATTATCGGCATTGGCACGAATCCCTCGATCGGTCTGCGAAAAGGCGTGGTGGTCAACATTGAATCCACCGTCGAATCCATAAAAAAAACGGTGGAGGAAGCCGAACTGATGGCCGGCTGTGAGATCTCGGCTGTCTATGCCGGTATCGCCGGCGGGCACATCACCGGATTTAACAGCCGCGGAATCGTTGCTGTAAAGGGCTCCGAAGTCAGTGAGCAGGATGTCGACCGGGTCATCGATGCCGCGCGGGCGGTGGCCATTCCGATGGACCGTGAGGTGATTCATGTACTGCCGCAGGAATATATGGTCGATGATGAACGCGGCATCCAGAACCCTGTGGGAATGTCCGGCATACGTCTGGAGGCTAAAATTCATATTGTCACCGGAGCGGTGGCATCGGCCCACAACATCGTAAAATGCGCCAATCGCTCCGGTTTGGATGTTTGCGATATTGTCCTTGAATCATTGGCTTCCGGCGAAGCCGTGCTGACAGAGGAGGAAAAAGAGCTGGGCGTTGCCCTGCTGGACGTCGGCGGCGGAACCACCGATCTGGCCATCTTCTCCCAGAACAACATCAAGCACACATTTATTCTGGCACTGGGCGGAAACAATCTGACCAATGACATTGCTATCGGGTTGCGGGCGCCCCACGCCGAAGCTGAAAAAATCAAGAAGAAATACGGCAACTGCCTGGCAAGCAACATCAGTCCTGAAGAAACCATCGAGGTGCCCGGCATGGGCGGACGCGAACCCCGTAAGCTTTCACGTCAGATTCTGGGAGAAATTTTAGAGCCCCGCATGGAGGAAATTTTTCTGCTGGTGCACCGGGAAATTATCCGGGCCGGCATGGAAAACACGATTCCATCCGGCATCGTCATTACCGGGGGGACAGCGCTTTTGGACGGCGTCAATGAAATTGCCGAATCGATTTTCAATCTCCCCTGTCGCATCGGCAAGCCGCGGGGAATTACGGGCCTGGTGGATGTCGTTAACAACCCCATGTATGCCACCGGGGTGGGATTGGTGCTGTACGGCGTGCGCAATCAAGATTCGCGCAAATTCAGAATTCGGGATAAAAATATTTTTAACCGCGTCATGACGCGCATGAAACGCTGGTTTAATGATGTGGTTTAGAAGAAGTGTCTAAAATTAAAAATGCCTAAAATGCCTAAAATTAAGGATGAACCAATGAAGATAAATAACAAATAACTGATAACCATTAACCGAATTTTAATAGGAGGCTGACATGTTTACCTATGTGGACCAGGAAAAATCAGCACAAGTTAAAGTAATTGGTGTCGGCGGTGCGGGCGGAAACGCAATCAATAATATGATCGCATCCAATTTGCAGGGCGTAAAATTCATTGCGGCCAATACCGACAGCCAGGCCCTTGAAATTTCAAGAGCTCCCGTCAAGATTCAGATGGGCGAAAAACTGACTGAAGGCCTTGGCGCAGGGGCCAACCCTCAAATCGGCCGCGATGCCGCCCTTGAAAGTGAGGAAGCGCTGCGGAATGCGCTGGCCGACAGTCACATGGTATTTATCACCGCCGGATTTGGAGGAGGCACCGGAACCGGCGCGGCACCGGTGATCGCAGAAATCTGCAAAGATATGGGTTCCCTGACGGTTGCGGTGGTTACCAAACCTTTTGCGTTCGAAGGCAAAAAAAGGACCAAACTGGCCGACGACGGCATCGAGAATTTGAAAAGGGTGGTGGATACGGCCATAACCATACCCAATGACCGGCTGAGAGGTCTGGCACCCAAAAATGCGAAGCTGATGGAAATGTTTTTGAAAGCGGATGAGATCCTGCTGCATTCCGTCAAAGGCATCACAGATCTGATCATGATGCCTGGGCTGGTGAACCTGGATTTTGCAGATGTCAAGACCACCATGTCCAAAGCGGGCATGGCCATTATGGGGATCGGTATTGCTTCCGGTGAAAACCGGGCGGTTGAAGCCGCCGAACAGGCCATGTCACATCCGCTTCTGGAAGATATACCGATTGCCGGTGCAAAGAGTGTCTTGATGAACATAACCAGTACCAGTGATATGGAATTTGAAGAGGTGGCCGAAGCTTCAGAGCGCATTCACAATGAAGTCGGCGATGATGCCGACATTTTCTGGGGCACCTCCATTGATGACAGTCTCGGTGATGAGATGCGCGTTACCGTTCTCGCAACGGGCATCGGTGCGGAAGAGCAGCAAACCGAAATAGCGGGCAACGCGGTCGAGCTGCCGTTAAGAGGCAAAGTTCGGGATATTACACCGGCTGATCTGGAAAGAGAAATCGTTGATTACGAGGAACCGACCTTTATTCGTCAGCAAAAGGCCGTGGGGGAGTCCAACGGCGCCGTTTACAGAGGACACCATGGATTACCAGCAGAAGACAGCGAGCTGGATGTCCCGACTTTCTTGAGGCGCAAAGCGGATTAAT
Source organism: uncultured bacterium (assembly GCA_965370395.1). Taxonomy (GTDB): domain Bacteria; phylum Desulfobacterota; class Desulfobacteria; order Desulfobacterales; family JAHEIW01; genus JAHEIW01. Next base: position 60 of record CBDUUO010000164.1, on the reverse strand, counting down.
TGTCGGTTGCCAGTAGTCCGTTGTCCGTTGGCGAATGCCATTTCCGTCATTGCCGGGGTT
>CBDUUO010000163.1:0-6597 GCA_965370395.1 uncultured bacterium | reverse complement strand
CCTGTCAATTGAACGATTACGGCGCCGCAGGTAAAATCGCCTTTTACTCCTGTTAAAGAATCTTATCGATGAGGATTAAAAATGGTTGTTATTCCCAGACAGCAGCCGGTGCTTGAAAACTTAAATATCTATTATTTAGACGTCAGGAAATTGCTTGAGCATTTTCAGGGTGAGATCGGCTCGGGCGGCATCTATTTTAAATCCCATGCAGCCGAGGGCGTTATTTTTTTCGACCAAGACCAACTTGTGAGTGGTTTTTTCCAGGATAGAGAAATTTCAATTTCAGGCAATGACGCTGTTGAGCGTCTTTTGGCAGCCGGTGACGAATATAATTTCAGTGTGAATATTTATCAAATCGGCCCTGAAGAAGTTTACTATTGGGCCAGTATTCCGACAGCGGAGAAAATCTATAAAGATCTCAGCACTGAATTTACGGACATTGAGGGCCTGATTAAAAAGATGAGCGCTGAAAAACTGACCGGTTATATTGATATCACCATCGGCAATGGTAAGGAAAACGGTCTTATTTTTCTTATAAACGGAAAAATCATGGGCGGGTCTTATTCCTGGGGCAACGGAACTCCGAGCCCATCAAAAAAGGATCAAGACTTGCTTATCCAGAAAACCAAGGAACTGGGCGGCACTTTTAATGTTTGTCGGATTCCATTGAAGAACGCCCAAACCGACAATGAACCGGTTGCTGAAGCGGTTAACCACTCGGAAGCAGCAATTGTGATGATGGAGGCATTGCTGAGCATATTCGAGAAGGTGATACGCAAAAAAAAGAAAAAAAAAGCTGACTTTCAGAAGCTGTTAAAACAAAAATTTATCGAAAATGCAGACCGCTTTGCCTTTCTCGATCCGTTTGCCGGTGAATTTAATTACGCCGAACAAAAAATTACGTTTTCAGGCCGGGTCAGTGATCGGGATCTGGTTGACGGTGTCGTTGCGGTGGTAACGGAGATGGCCCGGGACTTGGGACTGCTCTCCGCCCTGATTGAAAATCTGGATTTATGGTCGGATGAATACGCTGATGAATTGGCAACCTACGATATAACCTTTTGATAATATTGGAGTCACCTTGATTTTGGAATTTGGAATTTGGATTGCGGATTTAACTGCTGGAAGTTGATACTCAGTTATTTGGTCGGTCACTAAATCCAAAATCCGAAATCCAAAATCTAAAATGTGAATGGATTCATGGCTGGTGAAAACTTGATAAATGCCGGAGATTATTCGGCCAGAAGGTATGCGGAATTCTTTGATAGTCTTCCAGCGCCTATCTTTCGCACGACCATTGAAGGCAAAATCGTTTATTGCAATTTCGCCTTTGCCGATTTATTTGGGTTTGACTCCGCTTTGGATCTGATCGACTATCCCGTGATTGAATTTTACCGGAACAAGAAAGATCGTGGAAATCTTATTCATGCCGTTATGCAAACCGGGCGTATTAACGATCTTCCCGTTGCCCTCAAGAAAAAAGATGGTACACCGATATGGTGCGCCATAACGGCGAAAGCGATCCTGGATGATGACGGTATCGCCATTAATCTGGATGGCATTCTGAAGGAAATTACCTCAGACATTGATCTTGACACCGAAGTGCCCAAGATAGAAGGGACGGTTGAGAATCAAAGCCGGATTATCATTACTCGAATGATAACCCAGCAAAAGGAACAGGCCGGGAATGAAAAATTTCAGGGTGTTCTGGAGATGGCCGGCGGAGTCGCTCATAGACTGAATCAGCCGCTGACGATCATCAATAACCTGATCAATGAAATTTTATCCGGATTACAGAAGGATAACCGGTATTACCCCAAAATCGTCAAAGTCCACAATCAGATCAAGAAAATGAATGATATTACCGATAAATTAGGTAGGATTAGAAAGTATGAATCGATGGATTATGTAGCCGGAATTAAAATCGTCGATATCGAAAAAGCCTCCTGGTCGCGGGAAGGTGAGGAAGACCGATGATTAAAAATGTCCTGCTGGTAGATGACGATACTGAAATGCTGCATGCCCTCAAAGAGGGTTTTAAGAAATATCAGGAGTCGTTTGCGGTTTCATTGGCCGAAGACGGCCTGCAGGCCCTAAAGAGCCTCGAGCAAAATATTATTTCGTTGGTGGTCACTGATTTAAAAATGCCCGATATGGACGGATTTGAGCTGCTGGCTCATATTATGGAGCATTATCCGGATATACCGGTCATTATTATTACCGGTTATAGTACCCCTGAAATGGAGCAGCTGGCGCGCGAAGGCGGGGCGGTTGGATATATTGCCAAACCCTTTTTAATCGAGAATCTTGCCCGCCAGATTTTGACAACCCTGAGAAAGGAATCAGAAGGCGGCACGCTCCATAATATTTCATCCGGAATGTTTTTGCAGCTAATCGAGATGGAACAGAAAACCTGCACGATTCGGCTGGAGGAAAAATCGGGAGGGGAAAAGGGCATTCTGTTTTTTCATGATGGTGAATTGCTGGATGCCAGAGTAAACAACATGCAGGGCGAATCAGCGGCCCATGAAATTTTTTCCTGGGATGCGGTGAACCTGTCCATACAAAATGGCTGTGCCTTAAAAGAAAACAAAATACAAAGTGATTTGCAGCCGCTCATTCTGGAGGCCATGCGGCTCAAAGACGAGGATGAGCCGGAAGAAGTACCTGAAAGCGTCATGGAGCAAATCGAGCCCGGCGGGGAGGAGCCTGCTGATTGGCTAAAGCGGCTCAAGCAGAGAATCGAAGAAGAAATTGGCCCGCAATGCGGTCTGGAAGATTTATATCAGGATGAATTCTGGGACAGCCGCGTCGCCCAGTTATCAAAGGCCGGCGAGTTTTTCCATCTGGGTAATTTCACGCTCGGATACATCGATAAAGGCGACACGAACGATTACATTATCATACCGGGTCAAAAGACCACCGTAATTACGGTTGATCCCAAGTGTCCCAGGGATAAAATTCTTCGAGTTATTAGCGAATAAGTATAACCTAAATGGAGCGTTTCAAACTGAATGGCGAGTATGCGAGAGCTATTTAATGATCTATTGCGTACCGACGGTGTAACCGGGATTATGCTTATCTCATTTAACGGGGATCTTATTTTCAAAGAATTCACATCTCCTGTTAATGAGGAGCCTGAACAGCGGGATTGGAGCTTTTTTATCGAATCCCTGGAAGGTATGCGGGAAACCGATCTGGTCTTTGAAAAAGGGCGTATCTATATCCGTAAAACCGAGATCGGATATCTGGTCGTTTTAATGGCGCTTTTTGTGCCGATTGCGATGATCCGATTAAACTGCGACATACTTTTACCATCGCTGAAGCAACCAAAATCCGGTAAAAAATTTAGAAGACTTTTTAAAAAAAAAGGCGGCTGAATACGATCGTGATGACTGTTTTTGAACTCAGCCCCGTAATCACGATATTTCAAATGAAAGGGTTATGAAAATAAATGAAAGCTGATATCGAATCCAAAATTAATGAAGCCGAAGTTTGCCGTTCAATGGGCTTATTAGCAGATTCGCTGAGTATTTACGAAAAGATTCTTGGCAGCGAATCACCCCAGGATACCCTGACCCACGAAAAAATTGAGAAGCGCATTCGGCTGCTCAGAAAAGAAATTGACGGTGAAGAGGAAACTGCTTCCAAAGGGGTCTCGCAAAAAGATATTAGCATGCTGCGTGAACGCTTGTCCAACCAGGGAGATGTACCCGCCATTCTCGATAGTGCTTCGGCCTTCAAAGAGATGGGACTGCATGGGGAAGCCATTCCTGAGTATGCCAAATTGTTTAAAGAAGATTATCCGGTCAATAAAGTCGTTCCTGAGATGACCGAAAGTCTGCTGAAACTGCACTCCCCCTCCAAGGCGTCTGAAGATTTCAAAAGACTGATAGATGCGCAGAAGATGGAGAAAAAAGATGTTGCCAACATCATGTTTATTTTCGGTCAGGAAATGGAGAAACGCGACCATCGCGAAGTGGCCCTTGATAATTACAAACGAGCCCACAGGTTGAACCCCGGCGATGCCGACATCAAAAAACGAATGGATTCTGTTGCGGCCACATTTACCACCGGTTCGAAATATGACTACCTCTTACGGGAAAAAATGGTGACCACCGACCAGTTGCAGCAGGCATTTGCGCTTGCGAAAAAGATGAATAAAAGTGTGGAATTTGTTCTGATTGAACATAATAAAATCAGCAAAGCGACTATCGGCAAATCCTTCTCCCTTTTTTATGACACCTCGTTTCGTCAATATGATCCCGCCTTTACGGCTCCGGTCGAGTTGCTCTCCAATCTGAAAAAAGCATTTTTGCTCAACGAATACTGGGTTCCGATGACCTGGGATAAGGATGGCGTCGAAATTTTAGTCGATGATCCCCGCGATCTGAATAAAACCGATAATATCAGGGCCTTGATGAAAACCAGGCGGATTAATTTTACAGTGGCCATCCGTGAGGACATCGAGCAATATATCAGACAATTTTTTGACGGTGGATCGCCGATGGCTGAATCAACGACGGTTGATCAAGCCCTCGATGATTTTGACTTAATTCCGGATGTCTCCTTTGAAGAGGAGGAGGAAGAAGAGATAGACGATGAAGGCTACGACGAGGCCTCCGGTAAAATCGTAAAACTTGTTGATCAGGTGATCATCGCCGCTTACCGGAAAAATTCGTCGGATATTCATATCGAGCCTTCGTCGATTACCAAATCGACGACGATTCGCTTCCGGTTGGACGGTGTCTGCCAGGAGTACCTGAAGGTCCCCAATTCTATGGTTCGCGGTATTATTTCCAGAGTCAAAATCATGTCTAACCTGGATATCGCCGAGCGGCGACTGCCCCAGGACGGAAAGATCAAATTCAAACGCAAAGGCGTCCCCACTTTTGAACTCCGGGTGGCAACTTTGCCGACTCAAGGTGGATTCGAAGATGTGGTACTCAGAATTCTGGCCTCGGCCGGTGCGATGGAAATCAACGAGATGGGCATGACCGATCGAAACGTCGAAGTGATGAAACGCATCATCGCCAAACCCTATGGCCTCATTTTAGCGGTGGGTCCCACCGGTTCGGGTAAAACCACATCCCTGCATGCCATTCTCAGTTACATTAATAAACCGGGCATTAAAATATGGACGGCTGAGGACCCGATTGAAATCACCCAGAGCGGGCTGCGCCAGGTGGAGGTGAAACCCAAAATCGGACTGGATTTTGCGCGGGTGATGCGGGCCTTCCTGCGAGCGGACCCGGATGTCATCATGATCGGTGAAATGCGGGATGAGGAGACCGCCTCTATCGGTATTGAAGCTTCTTTGACCGGGCATCTGGTATTTTCCACCCTGCACACCAACAGTGCGCCGGAAACCATCACCCGGCTGCTGGATATGGGCTTGAATCCACTTAATTTTTCCGATGCCTTTCTCGGTGTGCTGGCCCAACGGCTGACCCGGTGCTTATGCAAAGACTGCATGGAAGAATACCCTTTGACCAAAGATGAATATGAAATGATATACGTGGATTTCGGTGAAAAATATTGGGCGCAAACCGGCATCGAATATGGCCCGGACTTGACCCTGTTGCGGCCTGTTGGGTGCGATTCCTGCTCCAATACCGGCTACCGCGGCCGGATGGGTATCCATGAACTCATGGAAGGGACTCCCAAAATCAAATTGATGATCAAAAAGCAGGCCAATACGGAAATGATTTTTGCCCAGGCGATGAAAGAAGGCATGGCAACTCTGAGGCAGGATGGTATCATGAAAGTCTTTAAGGGGCTCACCGACATGTCTGAAGTGCGGCGGGTTTGCATCAACTGATGGAAATTGGTTCCCGGGAATGGCAAAGCTTCATCATCAACGGTGCTCGAACGTTGGGCATTGAAATAAATGAGGGCGTCACCGCCCCATTTTCCATCCACGCTTCCGAGTTGATCAACTGGAACCGCAAAATTAATCTCACCACCATTACGAAACCCCGGGACATCGCCATAAAGCATTTTTTGGATTCTCTGGCGCCTGCCGGATTCATTCCCGACAGGGCCAGGCTGCTCGATATCGGCTCCGGCGGCGGTTTTCCGGGTATACCCCTTAAGATTTTAAAGCCGTCCCTGTCGGGCCTCCTGATCGACGGGGTTCGCAAAAAGGTCAATTTCTTAAAACATGTTTTGAGGACCCTCAGTCTTGAAAATATTGAAGCCCTTCAAATCCGCGCTGAAAACCTCCTGAAAGATCCTGAGCGTGCGAATTCCTTTGATGTCATTATCAGCCGGGCCCTGTCTGATCTGGAGCCGTTTGTGAAAAGCGCCCTGCCGTTGCTGGCAAAGCAAGGAACGATCATTGCGATGAAAGGGGCGGTGGCTCAAAAAGAATTGGATGCGGTGCGTTCAAATGTTCCGGGGAATCGGTATGCTCTTGAAGTCGAAAATTACAGACTGCCTTCAATTAATGCGCTGCGATCGATTGTCATCATAAAGCATCTTCTTTAAGTGCCTTATTTTTCCTCCTCCCAATAGACGTACTTTGCTCTGCCATAGGGAATCCTGGCAACCGACTGGTATACTTTAATATGTTGCTGAGCTATTATCGTCCACGAG
>CBDUUO010000162.1:0-6613 GCA_965370395.1 uncultured bacterium | reverse complement strand
TCCCTTCGGATTGTTTTTCGGTGCCCGGCACTTCCGGATTGTCTTGTTGATCCATGACTTCAGACGCGGTAGCCGAACCACCGGCAGCCATTGTCTGCTCATTTTGCTGCAATTCACTCTGACCGGCAGTCACATTATCCGGCCACAGGGCCCTGAGTTTGTCCGGTACCTGGAATTGGAACGCCAGAAGTATAAACGCTGCAAAAACAGCGGCGGCTGCGGTGGCAACTACGCCTTTCCATCGGCGGGGTTCTTTTGGAAAAGCGCGTTTGATGCATGAGCGCACCAGCGCGGAACTGACTTTGTTGCGGTTCTGAACGATCATGGTCAGGATGCAATGATGGCACAAATTGATGATCTTGCGAGGATACCCGCCGGTGGTCCGATAGATTTTCAGTAAGGCCGGGGAGCTGAAAATATCTATTTTTTTATTGGCTTCCTTTGATTTTTCCAGGCGAAATTTGATCATCATCCGCGTATCGCGGAAGCTTAACGGTTTTAAATAATGGTAAAGACTGATGCGGTCAGCAAAATTGGCGTATTTTTTTATCGTATTTTCGAATTCTTTTTGGGCAAAGATGATAATTTGCAATAATTTAAATTCGTTGGTTTCATAGTTTAAAAATTCGCGTAAAATTTCCAGGCAAAAAACCGGAATTTTTTGGCCCTCATCAATAATCAGCACTGTAGTTTTGTCCTGTTTAACACCGCTTTTGAATAGAAATTGCTTGATCTGTTCTTTGATTTGCCACTCGTTACTGCCAAGCTTGGCTTTGGGGCCCATAAGCATCCTGCCGACAGCGGTCAGCAGTTCATGGGCGTCCGCAAAGAGCGGATCTAAAATCAGATGCGTGGTAATTTCATCGCGCTTGGCAAAACGACGGATCAGCTGACGGCACAGTGTGGTTTTGCCGGTGCCCACATCACCGATGATGACATTCAGGCCCCGCCGCAATAGAAGCGACAGCTCCAGCTTTTGCAAACACTCCTGATGCTCCCGGGAATGAAAGAAAAAATCGGGATCCGGCGAGTTTGAAAACGGTTCCTGCTTCAGGTTTAAAATACTGAAATAATCCATGGCAATTTAACGCTTAAAACCTCTGGCTCGTGTATAATCAGCAGTGGCAAGGATTAGATATAGCCGAGGATGTACTCAAAGTGCCTAATATGCCCGGCGCGATCCTGAGTGCCTAAAATGGGTGTCGGAAAGTAAGGGGTGCCGGAAAAATTTGATTTCAACCAAAAGGGGTGGATAAAAACGATTTATGAGAGTTGCTCAGATTTCAACCTCAGGCGCTTTAGGCACTTTTAATTTAGCCACTTGATTTTCTTATTTCGTTTCCTCCTGCCTTTTGAATCAACGACGAAACGCATCGTTTGACGATTGATTAACTGTCCGGGGCAGCCGGCTCAAGGATATGCGGTGTAATAAAGATCAGCAGATCCTCCAGTCGATCGTCGCTGCTTTTTCTTTTAAATAAATAACCCAGCCCGGGGATGTCCTCGAGATACGGAACGCCGGTGTCGGAACGGCTGCTGGTTTCTTTGTTCAATCCACCGATTACAATCGTCTGGCCATTCCGTTGAATGACGTTGGTTTCGGCGTTTTTGGTAATAATTGTGGGATTGCCGAGCACGGTTCTGGAAAAATCGGCTTCGTCTTTATGCACATTGATATACATTTTTAGGGTGTTAGCGTCGATCACATGCGGCGTGACGGTTAACCTCAGCACTGCCTTTTTAAACTCGACGTTGACTTCACCGTCTTCCACGGTCTGAAAGGGTATTTCCTCACCGCTTTCAATAGTGGCGGTTTTATTGTCCTGGGTGGTAATCGAGGGGCTGGACAGAATGTTGAGCTTGCCCTTGTCCTGCAGTGCTGAAAGCTGGGTGGTTAAAAGGACGTCGCCGATGTTCTGGTAAACGAGTCCCAGCGAAAAGGGTTCAAAGCCGCTCAGCGCCTGGGCCGGCAAATTCACCACCGTGCCGGATACGGGGTCCACCGCTGAGCCGACTGTATTGCCAAGCACCCCGCTTTCTCGGCCGGTTCCAAAGCCAACCCCCGAGCCCTTGGCGGTACGAAAAAGTCCGCCCCACTGGATGCCCAGTTCACGGGCCACGTCTTTGTTGGCTTCAACAATAAAGGCTTCAATCAGCACCTGAGGCGTCGGTTTGTCCAGCTGGTCAATGATGGCGATGATGTTTTTGAGGTCGTTGCGAATTGCCTGGATAATCAATGAGTTGGTGTGATCATCAACCAGAATGGAACCAATGGGGTTGCCGTCCTTATCAGCGCTCAGAAATTTTTCCAGGTTATCTTTTAACTTGTCGGCGGTGGCATATTTAATCGGTACGATGCGGGTTAACGGCCGTTCGGTGAGTTTCATTTCCCGCTGGCGCATCTGGCGTTTGAGGTCTTGCTCCATGTCATCGGTGGTCATGATGCGAATGATTTCACCCTCCCAGGCGTAACTGAGGCCCTGGGTGCGCAGGATTCCGATAAATACCTGATCCCAGGGGGCCTGAGAAATATTGATGTTGATCTTTCCGGACACTTTTTCGCTGACGATGAGATTTTGATCCGAAGCCCGGGCCAGAGCACGCAACACCACCGACACTTCGATGTTGGTCATTTTGAGACTGATCCTGCTTGTCGGTAGCGGTTTTTCTGCGACTTCATCAATTTTGATGTCTTCGGGAGTCACTTTGGGTTTGATGATTTGCGGCTGTTCCACTCTGGGCTTCGGTTTTGCCGGTGAATGCCCCTTGGAGGTTTCCGCCTTGGTTTTCCATTCGTCAAAAAATGGATCCTGTTTCTCCAGTTTGGGGCTGGCACAGCCGCCGATCAGTAAAACAGAAATAAAAACCGCACCGATGCTTCGCACTATCCTGTTGGTTTGTTCAAGATTATCCATAAATTGTCACCCTGATTGTTATTCTTCCAGCGGGAAAATAAACTTTTTTTTGCTCCTGCCTGTAGATACAATGACAACCTGGCTCGAAGTGATGCTGCGTACGATATATCCCCCCTGCTCAAGCTCATCTCCGGCGGTATATTCAAGGCCGCTAATAATAGCGAACTTCTTATCGCCCATTTGCATGAAGCCGGTGTAAGAAACATTCAATTGCGGGCCGGGTACCTGGACGACCTGCTTTTGCCGCTTTATTTCATCTTCGGGTATATCGGTTAATTCGACTGTTGTCAGCGGGTCCTGCTTCCACGCGGATTCGGCCCGGGAAATGATATATTTATCTTCTTTCGAAAGCCCGGCCCTGGAAGCTTCCGCGACCTTGGTGATAAATGCGTTTAAATTTTCCAGCTGCTTGGTGGCGCTTATGGCGGCTATTGGCGTGGTGCTGCCTTTACTCTTGCCTTCAAAAAACAGGGTGTAGATACCATAGACCACCGTAAGCACCATGAGACCGACGATTATTTTCTCTCGGTTTGACATAAATCAGGTTTCAGGTTTCGGGTGTCAGGTTTCAGGTTGCGGTATAGAAGTTCTGTTTACCACAAGCCAAGTTTAGGATTACATTATTAAAACGATATACAGCTTTTAATCCGCAATCCGCAATCTAAATTCCAAAATTGAAATTACTCCTGCCCCAGCCAGAGCTTTATCTCGAGTTCCCTGGCCGTTTTCACGGGGCGTATGTTAATTTCTTCGATGTGTTCCAGAGACGGAACCGATTCCAGATCCACTAAAAATCCGCGAAATTTATAAAAATTACCGCTCAGCCGGAGTCGCATCATCAGATATCCGGAGTTTTGCATCATTGAGCTGACATCGGTCTTGACCTCTTCGAGTTTTAAATTATGACGCACGGCAATATCCTGAAATACTTTAGAAATGGTATTCATATCTCCGTGGGTCAATTTGGTTTTTTTAGGTGACGGCAACGCCGAAGGGGGCGCCGTCTTTGCCCGTTTCAGCAGACTGTGGAACACCGGTGTCAGGATGCGCTGTTCTTCAATGCGGGCCTGTAATATATCGATTTCTTGGTCCATTTCGGCGGAGGTTTTTTGAGACGGAAGAACGATCAGGAGAACAAAGGCCACAATTCCCACCGTGCATATCAGGAATATCAGTAAGCTTTGTGCCAGCGGATTATTGGACATCTTGTCTGCCATGTTGTTTTTTCGTTCCCTTATCCCTAGTCCATTATGACCTACACCAGATTCAGTTGCGCCTTGAATCGCAATACTTCGTTATTTCCTGAAAACTCAAACGATTTGCTGCTGATATTCGGTTGATCAAATAACGGTGAGCTCTTTAATTCCAACAGGTACCCCGCCAGGGCCGATTCGAGCATCAGGCGGTCCCCCTGGACAATGCCTTCCAGAATCAGAATCCTAGGCGGCGGTTTGGCCTTTTTCTTTTTTTTCCCATTTTCCGGCGGTTGTTTTACCGGCAGCGGTCCCAGCCGGGTTGATATGTTCAGCAATCGCACATTGGGAGGCGTCAGATCAACGACTTCACTGATCACCGCAAGATTCAAATATTTTTTACCGATCGCCTGGTCGGACCTGTTTTTCTGCCGGATTTGCTCGACCAGCTTAAGGATTAAATTTTTATCCACCCGCAGGTTATATCGTTCCAGGTGGTGAGTTAGCTGCTGCTTTTTGGCCTCTTTGTCCCGGATGATTCTATCCTGCCAGAATGATAGCCCCACGCAGATGGCCATCAGAAGCAAAAAGGTTGCAAACACGCTGCGGTTGATGCGTTGATTGCGGGCCGCTTTGTGTTTGTCTTTATAGGTGAACAGGAAGTTGGGGGTTTGTGAATTATCCGCCAGAGCCATGCCCATCGCCGGAGAAAAGGAGCTCTGCTCGGACGCTGAATCCGGAATCGGCACCAGCGGCAGAAAATTGGAACTTGCCTGAAACGGGTTCAATACTTCGGTGGGCATTCCGAGCTCTTCACCGATATAGCTCAGAATGCGTTGATGGGGCGTCACCCCGCTGGAGATGTAAATCTTGCCGATTCTGGCATTTTCATAGTTCAAGGCATAATGACGGATGGTGCGTTCCACCTGTCGCACCAGCCGCTCCAGAGCCGGCTGAATCATTTGAAATACCTTATTTTCGTTAATGCCCAGCTTTTTCCCGTCGGCATCCACAAGGGGCGACTCGTGGATATATCCGAAGAAATACTTCTGGGCAACTTCCAGATCGAGCTTGAGTTTTTTCTTTACGGCCCGGATCCTGCCGACATCCTCGTTGGGAGATTTGACCAGCGAAAGGCCCTTGCGGGTGCTTTCGATTTCTTTCTTCAACGCCTCCATCATGGTTCGCACACCGGCCTTAATGCCCCGTGACAGCGTCAAATTGCCTCCGGAAAAAATATCAATCCGCGACCAGTCGCGTCCGATATAAAGGCTGGCGACAAACTGGTCGGAGGCTTCCAACCGGCGGGTGCGCAGCAGTGTTTGAAAAGCAAATGGAACGATGGATATGCCGGATAAAGGGAATCCGGCTTTTGCAAACATTTCTTTTAAGGCGACGACTTCATCCAGAGGTACGGTATAGGCGAGCACATCTATTTTAACGGACTGCTCTTCCTGCACCTCGCCCAGGATTTCAAAGTCAAATACTTTTTCATCTTCATCAAATTCGGCTTCTCTCTGGTAGGTCCAGTAGATGGCGTTGGGAATTTGCCGGTCAGCGACTTTCGGAATTCGGAAATGGCGGGTTTCCACCCGGGCTGATGAGATGGTGCACCAGATATCTGCGCTTCTGTCCGGTCCGCAGAATTCCGCCAGGGTTGGTCTCAGAAATTGATGAAACTCCGGATTTTCTCTGGGAATTTCCGGATCAAAAGGAATCCTGCCATATTCCAGCATTTCATAGCTTCGATCCGAGACGCGCTGGATTTTTACCAGTTTCAAATCATCATAGCCGATGTCGACACCAACGGCTATATTTTTCTTAAATGAGATTGATCTGCGAACGAGCGATTTCAGGCGGCCGGAGAGCTTTTGTGACGATTCGCCGGAGTCTTCCAACTCAAATTCGCTGTCGGTGCGGATTAGCTCGAGAAGTCTCTCCGTTGAAGAAATCTCATCTTGTTTGGCCAAAACTGCTCTCCCCTGAAAAAGTGTTTGAACTCTCTATCCTGATGGAAATGCGATTATCTCCTGATCGCGCCCCTGCGGAAGTGCTCAAAAAAAACTGTCAGAAAGCATATCCGACCGCTGACTTTGAGAGGCCCGGCTGCACGCTGCGCTTTAGGTCGGCTGGAGTACAGGGTACAAGTAAAACGGCACGCTTAGTCCCGGTTTCAAGCATGGTGAAGAAATATGCCATGCTATGCAGCCGCGCCTGTCTTTAACCTATACTGAAAGATAAGCTCGACTACCCGGCGGATTCATCGTGTCTATAAAATCTTTCTACTGAATTTAAGCGCCATCAAATTTTGAAGGGCGATTAGTAACTACATCAATTAATTCATGAAAGTACTATTTTGTCAAGAAATAACGCTGTACAAAAATCTACGGTTTCCAGCGATCAAGAACTTGGGATTCGTGCGATGCAATCCGTACCGGATTCCGGTTGTCCGGCGGAAATAAACTTTCATGAACCTATCGGGAAAGTATGTGAATTCAAACGATT